>JBASRP010000189.1:0-29390 GCA_049273905.1 Actinomycetota bacterium | reverse complement strand
CTCGGGACGCGCGTCGAACCGGGGCGACGACATGGTGACGCAGCGCGCGGCGGCCGGCGAAGACCTCGGTGACGTAGATGGTGTCGTCGCGGATGGCCACGCCGACGCCGGCCTGGTTGTAGTCGGTGTCGAGGATGTTCGAGCGGTGCCCCGGCGAGCTCATGAACGCGTCGTGGATCGACTTGCAAGACGGACCCATGCCGACGTTCTCGCCCGCCGTGTACCAGTTCCCGCCGACCTCATTGCCGAGGTTCTTGTTGTGGTAGATCGTGCCGTCCTCGGCCATGCGCTGGCTGTGCCGCCGCGCGATGGCGGTCAGGTCGCTGTACAGCGCGAGCTTGCGGTGACCGACCGCGGCGCGCTCCCGGTTCATCGCAGAGAAGAAGCACGATTCGATCGAGGTCAGCGCGTGCGCCGGTGACGCGGTAAGCGCGATCGTCCCGGCGAGCAACGCGCACACCATCACGATCGACCAAGAACGGCGACCCATCTCTCCCCTTTCGGTGGCCCGGCCGGCCTCTCATCGAGGCCCCGAGGCTTTGCGTCCCCGCCTTACGGCGGGTTTGCCCTTGTCGCGGGAAGCGACGTGCTACGGATCGATGCGGTGAGACCTCCTCATCGCGCGTGCGGGTTTTCGATCGCGTTCTGGAGGTGCGCCGGCCACACCGGCGCGAACTCCACGGGGTTCGGAAGGTGGCGGGCGATCCCGTGCCCAGGAGCGCCCAGCAGCATCCCCTGACCGAAGCCGATGCCGAGAACATTCAGCGCGTCGAGCTGGCGCTCGGTCTCGATCCCTTCGGCGACGATCGCCGCCCCGATCCGGGCGCTGAACGCCAGGAGGCTGGAGGCGAGGGCCTGCCGCGCGGGATCGTGCTCGATGCCGTGGGTCAACGACACGTCGAGCTTGATGATGTCGGGATGCAGCTGCAGCACGTGGCGCAGGCTCGCGAACCCGGCGCACGCGTCGTCGATCGCCAAACGCATCCCTTTCTCGCGCAAGGGCGTCAGCCGGCGCTGCAACTCCTCGTAGTCGTCCACCGGCCGGTGCTCGGTGAGCTCGAGAACGATCCGCTGCGGGTCCACGTCGCGAAGGATGTGGCCGAGACGCGAGGACAGCAGCGTGGCCGGCGAAGCGTTCAGCGACAGATAGACGTGCGCGGGGATCTTCTCCAGCGCCTTGATCGCGGTGCGCATCGTGGCGATCTCGAGCTCGAGGCCGAAGCCCGCTTCCCACGCCTCCGCGAACCAGTCGGCCGGCGATCGTTCGTCGGGGAACCGCGCCAGGGCTTCCTCCCCGACGACGACCCGCGAACGCAGCGCGATGATCGGTTGCAGCGAGATCCGCACGTCCTGCGTCGCGTGCGCCGCCACCCGTATCCGTTCGATACGCCCCGCGTGATGCGCGGCATCGGAGCGCACACGCGAAAGCTCGCGCGCGGCCAACCGTCCCATGAGGCGCAGGAATCGTTCGGGGGCGTGGGCCTCCCACCGGGCGGGCTCGTGCCGAACGGCGCACAACGTTCCGAAAAGCGATCCATCGGGAAGCGTGATCGGGACGCTCGCGAAGGCGCCGATGCCGGCGCGGCGGATCACGTCGAGGGAAGCGACGCTGGCGTTCTCGCGAACGTCTTTCACGAGCATCGGTGTCCGTCCCGCGACGACACCGTCGCAGAACGTCTCACTGATAGGAAGCGACGCGCCGGGCCGCAAGCCGAAAGACGCGGCGTCGCCGGCGATCCAATGGAAAACCTGCCGGTTCCCACAGAATTCGCCGGCGTAAGCCGCGTCCGCCCCCAGAAAGAGCTTCATCGCCTCGACGAGCTCGCCCAGGATCGCGAAGGGATCGGTCGCGACGTTGTGTCCGTCGCTCGACGATGTGTCGGCCGGAGTGAGATCGACCGCGAGTGCCGCGACGTCGCCTGCCAATGGAACCTCCCGCTTGTCGGCGAGAGCCCCCACTCTCGTGACGGATAGGGTCGGCCCGGCGGCGGGGAAGGTCCTCACAGCAGGCGACGCTGTGGGTTTTACTTGTTCTTAGGGATGGTTGACTCGGTTCGGGACGGAAGTCAAGGGAGATACGCAAGGAGAATCATCGTTCAGAGCGGCAGGTTCCGGACCGCGCATCACAAAACGTGCGCTAAACCTCGTGCACCATTCCGTCCGCTTGTCTGAACTAAGCGATGTCTGTGTCGAGCGCGCCCTTCAGCGCGCGCCGGAGCGCGAACTCGTCGATCTGCCCTTCCGCGACGACCCGTCCGCCCGCTTCGAGCACCGGCGTCCGTAACCGGTATCCGTGCTCATCCGGGACGAGGACCTCGTCGTAAGAGAGCCCGAGCGCGGCGAGCGCCTCCTTCGCGTGGACGCAGAGGCCGCAGTTCTCACTCGTGTAGAGAACGAGCTTTGCGCTCACGATCCGGCGCCTTCAGGTGCGGGCTCGCGCGGCGCGCGTGAAGCGAGACGGAACCCCAGAAACATGACGATCACGCCGACGGCGAGGAATACGCTGAACACCGCGCCGCGGCCGTAGCGCGCGACCGAGCTCCCGACCGCGACCACCGTCGCGCCGAGCGCGATCAGCCAGTTCCCCCGGACCCGGTACAGCGGCAACCTTCCGCCGCGTCCCGACGCGAACGCGATGAGCACGACGATCACGTACGCCGGGATGCTGAGATACGTCGCGAGCCGGGCGACGAACGCGTGGCTCCCCCACGCGCGGCTGCCGCGTGGGATGTCGCGCCCGGCCTCGACCGGGAAGTGCACGGACGCCGACGCGACGGCGGCAACGGCGATCACGGTCGCGGCGAGGACGAGCAGGAGCGTGAGCGCCGTCATCGGCCGTCGCTGCAGCAGCGCGACGCTGCCGAGTGCCAGGAACGGCACGTTCAGCAGGGCGCCGAAGAGCCAGTAGAGACGGAACAGCGTCGGGTCCCAGCCACCGCTCACGCCGGCGGCGACGGCGAGCGACGCGATCGCGTACATCGTCATCGCGATCCCCCACGCGAGTTGCGGGAGTCGCTTGCGGTGCGCGTACTGGGTGAGCAGCTGGATCGCGAAGATCGTGGAGACGAATGCCGCCGCGGCGGGGAACGCGACCACGCTTACGAGCGTTCCGGCTGCGGGTCGGCCGCGCCGTCGCGCAACACGCGCTTCAGGACCTTGCCCGTGGGGAGCGTCGGGAGCTCGGAGACGAACTCGATCACCTCGGGGCACTTGAACCGCGCGAGGGATCGCTTGCAGTGTTCGAGCAGCTCCTCCTCGGTCGCCGTCGCGTCCGGCTTCAGCACGACGAACGCCTTCACGGACTCGCCGGTGTACGGGTGCGGGACGCCGATAACGGCGACGTCGGCGACCTTCGGGTGCCGGAAGATCGCGTCCTCCACCTCGCGCGGGTACACGTTGAACCCACTCACGAGGATGAGGTCTTTGATTCGGTCGACGAGGAAGATGTAGCCGTCCTCATCCGCGTAGCCCACGTCGCCGGTGCGGAACCAGCCGTCGCGGATCGCGTCGTCGGAGGCGTCCTTCTGGCGCCAGTAGCCGCTGAATACATTCGGGCCGCGCACCAGGATCTCGCCGGGGTCGCCGTCCTCGACGTCGTCGCCGTCGTGGTCGACGATGCGGACCTCGACGCCGGGAAGCGGCTTGCCGATCGACCCCGGCTTCGCCTGCTCGCCCATCGCCGTCGACGTCACGGCCGGCGCGGTCTCGGTCAGACCGTAGCCCTCCCAGATCGTGATCCCGAGCTTGCGCTTGAAGTCCTCGAGCACCGCGCCCGGCAGCGGCGCCGCGCCCGACACCGCGAGCCGCACACGCGACAGGTCGTACCGCTCGACCCCCGGCGTGTTGAGCCATGCGATGAACATCGGCGGCGCGCCGAACAGAACCGTCACTTTGTGCCGTTCGATCGCGTCGAGGGAGCCGACCGCGTCGAAGCGTTCTTGCAAGACGGCCGCCGCGCCGACGCGCATCGTCAGCCCGAGGATCACATTGAGCGCGTAGATGTGGAACATCGGCAGCGTCAGCAGGACGACGTCGTCCTCGGCCTCCGCCAGGAGCGGCGCCTTCCCCATCTGGTCGAGGTTCGCGAGCAGGTTGCCGTGGGAGAGCATCGCGCCTTTCGGTTTCCCGGTCGTGCCGCTCGTGTACGCGAGCACCGCCAGATCGTCGGGCTGGATCTCGACGGACGGCGGCTCGCCGCCGCGACCGGTCATCTGCTCCCACGTCATCGCACCGACCGGCGCGTGCGTCCCCGCGACGATCACGTGTTCGAGCATCGGCAGAGTGTCACGGATGCCGTCGACGGTGGCGGCGAACGGCTCGGCGACGACGACCGCGCGGGCGTCGGCGTCGGCCACGATGAACGCGACCTCCTCCGCCGTGTACATCGTGTTGAGCGGGATCATGACCGCGCCGGCGCGGAGCAGGCCCTGATACGCGTAGACGAAGTGCGGGATGTTGTGCACGAGCACGGCGACACGGTCGCCCTTCTTGATACCGAGCGAGGCAAAGCCGGCGGCAGCGCGGTCGATCTCGCGATCGACGTCCGCGTACGAGATGGCGCGGTCGTGGAAGATGAGCGCGGTCTTGTCGGGGATGCGGCCCGCCGTCTCGCGGACGAGGTTCGCGACGTTCACCGGTTCACCCATCGTCTCTCCGTGTCCATCCTTTATCCCAGGAACGCCCCACGCTCGCCGAGGATGCGTTGCACCTCTGCGACGTCGACCCCGCGCGCGCTGAGCCCCTTCTGCGCCGCGAGCGCCGCCGCTACTCCGGCCGCCTCCCCCTGCGCCATCGACGGCGCGATCACGCGCGTCGATGCGAGCGCCTCATGTGTCGCCGAGATGCACCGACCCGCGAGCAGGAGGTTATCGACCTCCGCGCAGACGAGGGAGCGGAACGGCACCTGGTAGTAGGCGCCGGGGTCGAGCCACTTCCACTCCGTCGCTTTGCCTTCGACGTGGAACTCCTGCGGCCAGGCGCCGCACGCGATCGCGTCGTCGAACCGCGCGGCGCCGAGCACGTCGTCCCCGGTTAGAACGTAGTCGCCCATCGCGCGCCGGGTCTCGCGGACGCCGAGCTGCGTCGGCGTGTCGGCGAAGAACGACTCCGCGAAACCCGGCATGTGCTCCTTCAAGAAGCGGCCGGCCTTCTCGGCTTCGGCGCGTCCGGCGATCTCGGCGGCGGTCGCCTCGAACGGGTCGGTCATGTCCGGGGAATGTCCGTCGACGCCGATGCGCGTCATCGCGCCGAGCGCTTCGCCCGGCCGGAAGGTCGGTAGGACGGCGCCGCCGCTGCGCGACAGATCCCACGCGGGCGTCTGACCCTCGGTCGCGATCAGCTCGTTCAACTTGTCGAGTCCCGCCGCATACGCGGCTTGCACGTCGACGTTCTGCATCACGAACTGCATCGACGGAAACTGGCGCTGGCCGGGGCCTCCGGACTCGACGCGGCAGCCGGCGTGGAACGCGACGTCGGCGTCGCCTGAGGCGTCCACGAACATCTTGGCCGTGATCGCGAGCGGCCCACGCTTCGACCCGACGATCACGGCATCGATCGTCCGGCCCGTGCGTACGACCTCGGTGACCGTGGCGTGCAACAAAGGGGTGAGGTTCGATTCAGCCGTCACCCACCGGTCTGCCTGCCACTTATACGCCCAGGGCACGTACAGCAGGACGGCCGACTCCTTGTAGGGGATGGGACCGAAGCCGCCGCCGTCTGTCTTGAGGCCGTCGGCCCACCGCTCGGCGAATCCCCGGCAGACCAGATCGAACCCGTCGTCGGCCTTCTTATAGAGGCCGCAGACCGTCCCGACCCACGCCGAGACGGCGTTGCCGCCGAAGAAACCGTAGCGCTCGACGAGCGCGGTCCGGACCCCGGCTTGGGCGGCGGTGATCGCCGCGGCGAGTCCCGCCGATCCGCCGCCGATCACCGCGACGTCGACGTCGAGGATGACCGGGACATCCCGTTCTGCGAGGCGGAACGTCTTGCTCGGCATCCAGGACTCCGGTCCTCAATCCGTCACGTCAAGCGGCGCCGCGCAGTGTAGGGCTCCCGCGGAAGACCGGCCAACGGACCGAAACGGGCGCATCGCGATCGCCTCAAGCGCATGCCTTCCCGGCGAACCGGGCGCGTTTTCGTCATCGCATAGTTAGAGGGGACTACGGAATCTTGGTCACGCTACGTGGTCAAGACGGCTCCTCGCCGACCCGATACACGCTTCGAACATTGACATCCCGATAGGCAGTCAGTCTCCACGACAATGGCAAACCCGTCGCGAGACGGGGACGCAAAGCCACGGGACCCCGCAGAGGGAAACACCAAGGGGTCGGCCGGGTTGCCGAATGGGGGCGATGGGATCTAGAGCCCGTCGAACCCGAAGGCGCAAGGTTCAGCAGAGATGCTGAATCGTTCGGGAGAGGCGGGCTGTCTGTTCGGGCCGAGAAATAAGGGGCCGAACAGATGGGTAAGCGAACCGTTTCGATGTTGATCCTCGGCGCACTCGTCGCCGGATTCATCGCAGTTTCCGCACCAGCCGCCAGCGCGCTCACGACCGTCGAGTCGTGCTTCTACTCCGCAACCAACGCAGAGCGCGCATCGCGCGGGGTCAAGAAACTGGCTCTGTACAGCGATCTCACGTCGAACGCTCGCCACCACAGCCAGGACATGGCGAACGACGGCACGATCTACCACAACAGCCACCTCGGCAGTGAGATCGGCGGCAACTGGTGGGCCCTCGGCGAGAACGTCGGGATGGGTCCGGACTGCAACTCGATCCAGAACGCGTTCATGTCGTCGCCGGGCCACAAGGCCAACATCCTCGACACGGACTACAACCAGGTCGGCGTCGGCGTCGTGATCAAGGACGAGACCGTGTACGTGACGGTGGTGTTCGCCGGTCGCAAGAGCACCTCGTCGACGACCACGACGACGGTTCGCCGCACCACCACGACCAGGACGACGACCGCCCGCCGCACAACGACGACGCGCCGCGCCACGCCGACGGTCGCCGCGGCGAAGCCGAAGCCCAAGCCGAAGCCCGCTCCGAAGCCCGTCTTCCGCGCGACGCCGCGGACGGTGTCCAACCTCATCCAGCTCGTCGGTATGGACGCGCGCCAGGTCGATCCCGCGACCGGCGCCGCCATGGGGATCTAAGAAAGCCCATCTCCGCGCCCCGGGGCATTCGTGCTCCGGGGCCGGCCCCTTTCTAGGGCCTGTCAGGGGTGGGTGGGTGGAATCAACGAGGTTCCCGACTACGGGCAAACGATGAGGCACCGCCGGGGCGTCTCGCCCGGCTCCGGCGTCGGGTAGGGCTCCTCGCTCGGCTCCAGGCTCGGCGTCGGAGACGGCGCCGTGGACGGCCCCTCTTCTACGCGCGGACCACCGGTCGACTCTTCCGTCGTCGGATCGCCGTCGAACTCGTACTTGTCGAGCATGGCGGTCAGCGTCCGCTTGAAGATCTGGGCCGGGAACGAGTTTCCGGTGACCTTGATGCCGTGCACGTGGTTCATGGGCAGGTTGGACCGGTGCCCGACCCACACGGCGATGGCGTAGCCGCGCGCGAACCCGACGAACCAGGCGTCGCGGTGATCCTCGGTGGTGCCGGTCTTGCCGTAGATGTCGATCCCGCGCATGCGAACGGTGTACCCGGTTCCGCGCGTGACGACCGCGCGCAGCGCCTCGCGCACGTCGCCGGCGACGCCAGCGGAGATGACCCGCCGTCCCCGCCTTTCGCGATCCCCGAAGACCATGTCGCCCCGCCCGTCCTTCACCCACGAGATCCCCGTCGGCGACAGGTAACGTCCGTCGTTCGCGAAGGTCGCGTAGGCCGAGGCCATCTCGAGCGGCGTCACCCCCGACGTTCCGAGGGCGAGAGACGGCACGGTCGACAGGTCGCTCTGGATTCCGACGTCGTGCGCGATCTCGGCGACCCGCTTCGGCCCGACGTCGCGCATCAGCTGCGCGAAGACCGTGTTGACGCTGTTCGCCGTCGCGCTGCGCAGGCTGAGCCTGCCGTAGCCGCGCCGGTCGAAGTTGCGGACCGGCCAGACTTGCCCGGACTCGAACCGCACGCGCATCGAACCGGGAGCCGGATACGACTTGTTCAAGGTGAAGCCGTCGTCGAGCGCCGCCGCGAGCACGAACGGCTTGAAAGCGCTCCCCGCCTGCCGGTGCGCCCGCGTCGCCAGATTGAAGTCGCCGGGATTAGGCGATCGCCCGCCGACCATCGCTCGCACCTCGCCCGACGACACGTCGATCGCGACGACGGCGGCATCCGGGTCGCCGGGACGGTCGAGGATATCGGCGACCGCCTCCTGCGCGGCGTTCTGGATGTCCAGGTCGAGCGACGTTCGCACCTGCAATCCGCCGCGATAGAGGACGTCGTCGCCGAAACGCCGCTTGATCTCCGACCGCACCCAGTCGACGAAGAGAGGAGACCGGACCGGCTCCCGGCGCACTTTCGCGAGCTTGATGGGCGCGTGCAACGCAGCGTCACGCTCGTCCGCGGTGATCTTTTGCTGCTCGTACATGCGGAGCAGCGCGTAGTCGCGGCGCGCGCGGGCAGCCTCGCGGTTCACGCGCGGAGAGAACGCCTGCGGCGCGGCCGTGATCCCGGCCAAGAGCGCTGCCTCTGCCAGCGAGATCCGCGCGACCCCGTGTCCGAAGTACACCTTCGACGCGGCCTCGACCCCGTACGCACCGCTTCCGAGGTAGATCGAGTTCAGGTACGCCTCGAGGATCTCGTTCTTCGGGTACCGGCGCTCGAGCCGGATCGCGGTGATCGCTTCGGTCACCTTCGTCCAGATGTTCCGCCGGCCGCCGACCCGCTGGTTCTTCACGAGCTGCTGGGTGATCGTGCTGGCGCCCTCGCGACGGCCGCGGGCGTTCGCGAACACCGCGCGTCCGATCGCCAGCGGATCGACACCGACGTGACTCCAGAAGCGCGCGTCCTCGACGGCGACGAACGCGTCTTGGAGCATCTTCGGCATGGAATCGAGGGGAACGACGACGCGGTTCTCCTCGGCGCGGATCTGACCCAGCGGGTTGCCGTCACGATCGAAGAGGAACGCGGTCTGCAACGGCGGCGTCGCGTCGAGCGCCGCGGGACCGTAGTAGACGGCGGCGGCGCCGCTCGTCATGAGGAGCGCCATCACGACCAGTGCGACGTGCAACCGGCGTGCGCGGCTGATCGAGCGTACGCGCTTCGGGAAGACGCGGAACGCATCGCGCAGACGCTCCTCCGCGCGCAACGTTGGTGAGCTGTAGCGCGGGAGCCCGTCGATGCCGTCTGCGGTCGTCACGCTGGCGCTGGGATCGGCCAGCGCGCGCCCGAGAGATCGGTCGACCATCGTCCGAATCCTCCCTTTCGCCAATCCTACGTTCGAGCAAACCTGACCTCGAACCTGCATCCGTCACCACGGACGTCGCAAGCTTCTGACCAGGGACGCAGCCGACGCACGGGACAAGTAGGATTGTTGGAAAGCCGCACGGATCGGGGAGATCGTTGTGAAGCCGCACGTCCGCGTTGTTTGCGCGACCGGGCCTTTCTACATGCTCCCGCTCGGACAGGTTTTCGAGGCGATATCGAAAGCGGGCTTCACGGGCGCCGAGGTGATGGTCACGAGCGAGAAGGAGAGCCAGGACCCCGTCGCGCTCAAGGCCCTCGCCGAGGATTTCGGCGTCGAGGTGCGCGCGATCCACGCCCCGTTCCTGTTGCTGACGCGGCGTGTGTTCTCAACCGATCCGCTCGAGAAGATCAAGCGCTCGACCGAGCTCGCGCAGGCGGCCGGCGTCCCGCTGATCGTCGTCCATCCGGCGTTCCAGTGGCAGCGGGGCTATCAGCGCTGGCTCAAGACGGAGCTCATCGACTTCCAAGCGCGCGAAGACGTCACGATCGCGATGGAGAACATGTTCCCGATCTGGATCCGCGGCCGCGGGCTCACCGTGCACCGCACGACCGGGATCGAGGACATGAAGCAGTTCGGCGCCGTCACGCTCGACACGAGCCACGCCGCCGTCACCGGCATCGACATCATCCGCGCCTACGAGGAGCTCAAGGAGCGGATCGTGCACATCCACCTGTCCAACAACCTCGGCGTCGGCCGCGACAGTCACGCCCCTCTGAAACAGGGGGTCCTTCCGATCGCGTCGTTCCTCGAGCGCCTGGGGACGACCGGCTACGCGGGAACGATCACGCTGGAGCTCGACATCCGGCCGTGGGCGTCGAACCCCGTGAAGCTCGCCGCCATGCTTCGCGAGCAGCGTGAGTACTGTCTCGAGAAGCTCGGGGCATCTGTCGACCGCTGAGAACCATGGCCATCCGCGTGATGGTGGTGGACGACACCGAACACGTTCGCGAGATGCTGGCGACCATGCTCGAGCTCGACGGCTTTGAGGTCGTCGCGAAGCTCGACGGTGGCCAGGCAGCGATCGACGCGGTCACCGCGTCGGCGCCCAATGTGATCGTGATGGATTACAAGATGCCGCAGATGGACGGGATCACCGCGACCAAAGAGATCCGCACGATCGTGCCGGACGTCCCGGTGATCATCTACACGGCGTACTTGGATGACGACCTGGAAGCGCGTGCCCGCGACGCCGGCGCGGCGCTGTGCCTCGGAAAGGTCGAGGGTTTGGAACAGCTCGAACGGCGTATCTCTGAGATGTGCATCGAGCTGCTGAACTGAGGAGACCCCGATGAAGCTCAAAGGCAAGAAGGTTGTGATCCTCTCCGGCCCCGACTACGAGGACATGGAGCTCCAGTACCCGCTGTACCGCTTGAAGGAAGAGGGAGCGGAGGTCGTCGTCGCGGGGATAGGCGCCGAGTCGTACAAAGGCAAGAAGGGATACCCGGTCACCGTCGACGCTCAGATCACAGACCTCAACGCCAAAGACTTCGACGCCGTCGTCATCCCCGGCGGCTACGCCCCCGACCACATGCGCCGCTCCGAGGAGCTCCTCGCGTTCGTCCGTGAGATCCACGACCAAGGCAAGACCGTCGCCGCGATCTGCCACGCGCCGTGGGTCGCCGTCTCCGCCGGGATCCTGAAGGGCCGCCGCGTCACGTGCGTGCCGGCGATCAAAGACGACGTGATGAACGCCGGCGCCGACTACGTGGACGAGCCGGTGGTCGTCGACGGCAACCTCATCACGTCGCGCCGGCCGGACGACCTCCCGGTCTTCCTGCCCGCGATCATCGAATCAATCTCGCGGCAAGACGCCTGAAAAACAAGAAAGACGAGCCGCGACCGAGACTCGCCTTTCAGGCTTGCAAACTCTTCGATAGAGGTGATCGCGCAGTTGCCTGACTCTTCATCCCTCGCGCCCCCGAAAGAGCGCTTCATCCTTGGAGCCGCAACACTTTTCGCGGCGCTATCACCAATGACATAACTACGCGAGCGCCGGGAAGGTTCCTACGACCTTCCGGGCAGAGTGCAGGAACTTCCACAAAAGGACGGCTCGGCCCCTTCGAGCCCTTCTACGTAATCCACAAGGAACCCACCAGCGCTTTGCTTGGCAAGAGCGGTGACGGCGGCACGGAGGGGCCGGAAGCTTTCACCGCGATCGGGGGATCCACGTCCGGAGCGCGACGCTCGCCAAATATGGCCCGTTACGCCTACGCAAAAACCATCCGGACGTCCCTTTCCCGCAGGAAGAAGGGCCCGTACATTCGTATCGAGCGAGTTGGGGGATTGCTGGCATTGCGACGAGGGACCGCGATCACGTTGGTCGGACTCCTTGTGGGGCTCCTCGTAGCGGTGGCGCTCCAGCTCGTCTTGAACAGATAAGAGCGGCTTCTGCGTATTCCTAGGTGGAATGTCATTGCCAAGAGCGGTCAACCAGCTACCGGCACCGGCCGACCCTAATGAGGACGGTCTGATGAGCGGACCCCTCGAAGCGGTTGCCGACGACGCGCCTGCCCCCATTCTGACCGGGGCCGTGGGCGAAGCCGACGTTGTCGCGCTGGTCGACCGAGCCCGGGAGGGGGACCCCGAGGCCTTCGCCGCCCTGTACGACCGCTACGTCGAACGCGTGTATCGCTTCGTCCTCTACCGGGTCCACGGGGACAGCGCGCTGGCCGAGGACGTCACCTCCGAGGTCTTCCTCCGAGCGCTGCGCAAGATAAAGGGCTTCACCTGGCAGGGGCGCGACGTCGGGGCCTGGTTCCTGACGATCGCCCGCAACCTGGTGCTGGACCACTTCAAGTCGGGCCGGGCCCGGCTCGAGATCCTCGGGATCGAGAACCCGACGGCGGCCGACGATCGGGTCCTGGACGCCGAGGACCTGGCTCTGAACCGGGTTTCGGCCCAAGACCTCTATAAGGCCATCGGCCAGCTGGGCACCGAGCAGCAAGAGGTCATCTACTGGCGGTTCCTCCAGGGCTACTCGGTGGCCGAAACCGCCGCGGCTATGGGCAAGAGCGACGGAGCAATCAAGGCATTGCAGTACAGAGCGGTCAAAGCTCTCTATAAGCTCGTGGTGGTGGGCGAAGATGCGTAGTCCGTTCGAACTACCCGAAAAACCACCCGTTGGGGCGACGTGTCCAACCCCGCCCGGGATTCGTTGCATTTGGTGGAGCCCACGATGAAGCTGAACAAGGACGAACAGGCGTTCGCAGACCTCCTCGAAGGTCTGCGGGCAGACGCGCCCCGCGAGATGGCCAAGATGGCCCACCTCGCGCAGGCGCTCGAGCACGTGCGCTCCACGACAGGGCCTTCGCCGGCGTTCCGGAACCAGCTGCGGAACCGGGTCCTCGCCGAAGCGGCGCTCCGCCGGTCGTGGATCGAGCGGGTCGCCGAACGGTGGGCCGAGCGTAACGCCGCGTTCAAACGCAGCTTCCGCTTCGTCTTCGCGACCGGCGTCGCGGCCCTGATGCTCCTCACGAGCGGGGCGATGTTCGCGGTGGCCGACACCGCGGTGCCCGGCGACTGGGACTACGGGATCAAGCGTTTGCACGAGAACGCGCGGCTTCTCATCACGCGCGGCGCGGAGCCGAGGGCCTACCTCCAGATGGAACTCGCTCGCGAGCGCATCGACGAGATCCGCGAACTCCAGAACCGCGGCACGGAGGACCCCGCGCTCTATCGGATCGCGTTCAACGACATGGACGCGCGCACGCAGGATGCAACCGAGCTGATCGTCGGGGTGTTCCGCGACACGTCGCGCAAGCTTCCGCTCCAACGCCTCACCAACTTCGCGATCGCCCAACGCAACGCGTTGGAGGTTCTCGTCGACGAGTTGCCGCCGGCGGTGCGCCCATCGGCGAACAGTTCGATGGAGCTGTTGCAGGCCGTGTCGCAACGGTTGACGGGGATCCAGGCGGGCTGTCTCTGTCCGGCGAACCCGCTTCTGCCGAACACCAGCTCGGGCTCCAGCGCGTCGGGTAACAGCGGGACGCCGACCGGAGCGGACGAGCAGGGCTGCTCGTGCTCGCGGTTCCGTAGCGAAGGCACGACGGACATCGGGGACGGCACGACGGGTCCGAGCGCGGGCAACGGCAATCAGAAACCACCGGGGCCGATCGGGCCGGGCGTCGGTGTGAACCCGCCGGATCTGATCCCCGGCGACGACCCCGTTGAAGACGTCACCGACGTCGTCAACAACTTGATCGACGACACGCTCAATGGCGCCGGAGACATCCTCGAGCCGCTCGAGCCGATCACGAACCTGCCTTCCGGTTTACTCGGAAACTAAAGACTTTCTCAAGCTCTGGTCGGGCCCCGCGTGGGCCCGATTCACTTTTGGCCGGATACGACTGAATCGCTTGAGTGTTGTCGGGACGCTGGTCCCAAACACCCCGGGACGGACGATCGTTGCCGGAATCTCCCTCTAGTCAAACCCTAGGAATACAGGCATACTCGCGTCACTCGAGTGACTAGTCATCGTTGACAAGTCGGACGCTCGGGTCGGCGCTTCGCAGGGGTCGCAGCCGCCGAGTTTCCCCTCGACTCAGTTGTACGTATTCGAGCGAGAGGGTGACTCGGACGCAGCACAGAACCTGTTGGTGCTGAAGCGGGCGCCAGGGGATCCGCGTCGGGATCCATGTCGGGTGTGTGTCCTCAAGGAGGGGGCGGACGATGCGAAAAGGGGTAGGGCGGATGCGCCGTATCGCGGCGATCCTTTCAGTGACGTTGGTCGCACTTCTCGCGACCGGAACCGGCGCCGGGGCGGTCACCGCTCCGAAGCTGGTGAACTTCAGCTCGTGGGGTGAAGGTCAGGTCCTCGGACTTGAACTCCAATTGCCCAGCGCGCTGGGTTCGGTTCTTTCGACCGCAGGTCTCTCGAGCACAATCAAGCAGACCCTCGCGGTCAGCAAGTCGATCGGCCAGGCTGATGTGGCTCCTCAGGTCTTTCGTCTGGGCAGCGGCTTGGCAAAGAGCATGGGAGAGGACGGCACCCTCAACGGAGTTCTCCAGACCGTTCTCGGCAAGGCTCTCCCGAACGTCTTCGCCCAGCTGGGTCAGGGGCTCAAGACTGACTCGATCCTCGATCAGGATCTCGGTGGTCTGATCAAGGTCGGCGTCATGAAGGTGAGCGCTGTCAGCGACCTGGTCAAGGCTGCGGATGGGCTCAACGTCGTGAAGAGCAACAGCGTGTCCGAAATCCTCGGCCTCGAGGTTAACCTCTCGTCGATTACGAGCCAGCTGACGCAGCTCCTGAAGCCACTTCTGGACGTGACGGACGGCGTGAACGGCGGCACCGGCCTCATCGACACTCTGAACGGGGCCCTCGACACGGTGACCAACACGGTCAACGAGACACTGGGCACGACCCTCGACATCACCATCCCGGACCTGGCGGATCTGCTGAACCGCCCGCTGCTCAGCATCGGTCTTATCCGGACCGAGTCGAACACCGGGCTCTCGGGTTTGGCCCGCACCGCGGAGGGCCTCACGAAGCTGGCTCACATCCGTATCCTCGGCACGACCGATGAAAACGCGCTCATCAGCATCAGCTCGCTGGCGAGCACGGCGAAGGTTGCGCTAGGTGGTGCAGCTCCGGTTGCCAACGCGGTCCACGACATCGCGAAGGTGAAGGTTCTCGGGAACGAGATCAGCTTGACCGACAAGACGCTCAACGTCCTCGGCAAGCAGTTCCCGCTGGGTGACGCGCTCGCGCCGCTCCAGAACCTCATCGTCGATACCCTCGGTCTCAAGATCAACGTCTTCGACACCGAGGCGACCAAGTCCGCGACGTCAGCATTCGCACGGGCGAGGACGCTCGGGATCGAGCTGGCACCTCAGGTTGCTGGTGTGCCTCTCGGCCTGTCTCTGAAGCTCAATGGCCCGGAGTCGTCGGCACTGATTCACGCTGCCGGCCCGACCGTCAAGGACGTGAAGCTCCCGCTCCCGACCACGGGTGTGCCGACCACGGCATACTTCCTGGCCGGCCCGGCGCTCCTCGGCCTCGCGGTTCTGGTCCGTCGCTTCACGCTGGCTCACAACTAGCAGCGCAGTTAGACACGCAGGGCGGCTCGAAAGAGCCGCCCTGCAGCTTTTCCGACCCATCGGAAGGATTGCGGGATGGCAGGACGAACCTTCATTCAGGTTCGGAGTCGCATCCTTTCTCGTGGGGAGCCAGATGGGTCGGCTGTACCGTTTGCTGTGCGTCGTCGTCATCCTTGCCGCTGCGGCACCGGCCGTCGGCGCTCCATCGCGCAAGACCGTCGGTTGTGGCGCCGCCCTCCCCTCGTATGGGACCGCCTCCTGCAGCACCAAGGCCCGGCTGCCGCACTTCAACAACCGAGACCGGATCGACTACAGCACCTTGGTCGCGCGGGTCGTCTCGCCCCAAGCGATGTCGTGGCGCGTGACGGGTGCGATGACCGACGCCCGCGGCGTCCTGTACTTCACTTGGACGTGCAACGCGAGCCGGTCCAGCGTCGCGATGGGCAACGAGACCTACCTCGAGAAGTCGTGCGATGCCTCGCGGAAGACGGTGCCCGTCAGGCGGAACGGCCGCACCCATCTCGAGTACTACGTCGCCGATACGTCGAGGCCGCAGCGGATAGACGTGTGGGCGGAGGTCGGGATGTGCGCCCCGGGGTGTCGCTTCGAGGGCGCCGCGCAGTACGTCTTCGCAAGCTAAAGCTGGACGCTGCGGACCCAGTCACACGCCGCCTAGACATCCCTGTTTCCACGAAAGGCAGAGTCTTGTGCACGCGTTCCATCGCGCTAAAAACCTGAATGATGCTTCAGCTGAAACGTTTCACGCACTCGTGCGTAGCAATGGAAGGAAAAGCCGATTGCTCGTCGAACATCGAGATTCGGCAAGCTCAGTGGCGCGTGACAGGGGCGGCGGCGGGGGCCGGCCGCACCGAATTAACTGACGCGAAACCTGAGCGCGATTGTTGCTGACGTCACGCTGTCGACCTGGCTTGGGTGAGCCAAGTATCGACGTGTTTCGCAATTGTCGACGGCCCCCTTAACGCACGTTTATCGGCTCGCGTGAGTGGGGGGGGCACATGAAGCGGTGGCGATGGGTAGCGATCTTCGTTTTTTCTGCCATGGTGGCGGATCTCCTCGTCGTTAGACCGGCTGTGGCCTCCACTGCAAGGCGAACCGTCCCGCCGATCACGTCCCCCCGGACGAAGTTCCATCCCAAGCCCGTGAAGGGCGATTTCTCCTCGCATGCTCCAAAGACCCACGGATTCGTCAAAGGCAAAAGCGAGGAACTCGCTTCGAAGCGCACGCGTGACTCCAAGACCTACCGCAACCCCGACGGGTCATTCTTGGGTGTATTCGGCCATGGAATCCACTACAAGGACGCGGCAGGAAAGTGGGTCGATGTCGACCACGATTTCCACGCGAGCGGTGCCGATTCCGTCGCCAATCTGTCCGACGTTGTAGTACGGGCTACGAAGTCCGGGGTCCGCCTATCGCAGCGCATAAACGGAATAGGAATCGCATGGCTAACGCCGACCGGTCCGTCCGTCAAAGGGGACACAGCAACATACCGTGGTGACGAGGGGCTCGATTGGTCCTACAAACTGACCCCCAATGGCGTGAAACTCACGGCCGAGGTCGCAAGTAGAGTCGGGCCGCGATCGTACTCTTTCCCCTACGAGCTACTGGGCGGCGCCCGTCCGCTCGCTCAAGATACCGACGGAACGTTGGCCGGCGATGGCTTCGTCGTTCCACGCCCAATCGTCGAAGGCGCAGATCATGAGTCGTACCCCGCAGGCGATTGGACGCTCAAGGATGGTGCGCTCTCCTTCGATTTTGATGATTCGGCGCTGCCCGAGGACGCGTTCCCGTATCGACTCGATCCTTCCACAACGTTCAATGATTACGACCAGGCTTCTGGCGACCAGGGATCGGTCGAAAAGTGGGGTTCGACGTATCCGCCGTCGGCATCGACGACGGTTTGGAGCTTCGATCCGTGGGTGCAGAGGTCGTACTACTCGTCGCAATTCCATGTGTCGGTTGGACTACAGCGTTGGAACACGAGCTCGATTCCCGACACTGCGGTGATCCAGTTGGCAAGAATCGACCTGTGGTCCGTAGCGACATCCAACGACAACGGCCGTTATCTCACCGCGGACTGGTACTCGGCGTGGCCGATAGATGCTGCAGATTGGACCGCCACGGCTCAAACGAGCGCCTCGGGGTCGCCCGGTTGGGACCTAGGCGCCTTGTATGACGGCCCGTTCACTCTTGTGAATGGCGCCGCTAACGTCTCGAAGACGGGCTACACGGGCCTGCGATTTCATATCAGCGGGGGACAGCCCACCGGTACGAACGAGACGCAAATATCGCCGGCGCTGACGGTCCTCTACAACAATGCTCCGCCGCCGACTCCGACGCTCTCCTCGCCTGCCGACAACAGCGTCGTGAACACTCTTGCGCCGCCGCTCACGGTCAACCAGGACCTCGATCCCAACAGCGAGAACGTGTACTTCGATTACACGATCAGCTCGAACCCAGATGGCACCGGCGATGTCGTGGACTCAGGCTGGATACAGCAATCCTTCTCAGGATCGACCACGTGGACTCCCTCGGAGGGTGCGCTTAGCGACGGGCGTACCTATTACTGGCGCGTCAGAGCCCGCGATAAGTGGGAAGACCCCAACACGTCATACTCGGCCTGGAGTGGCGTCAGATCCCTGCGCGTCGACCTCAGCCTTGGGGAGCGATCTGGGCGACCGTACGATCGGCTGGGTCCGCTGAGTGTAAACCTCGCTAGCGGCAATCTTTCCTTGTCGGTCTCATCGCCAAGCGTGAACACGGTGGGAGGACCCATCGGTCTCTCGTACACGTACAACTCGGTGCGTCCGCAGGTGCACGGTCTAACCGGTGCCTATTACAACGACACAAACGCCAACAAGATCTTCGATGCGAGCGAGACGCCGGCTGTCGTACGCACGGACCCGCAGATCCTCTTCTACTGGTTCTCGAACTCCCCCTACAGCTCCGTCAATGCCGACCATTTTCTCGTTCGCTGGCAAGGCTATGTCACCGTCCCAACGAGCGGGACCTATAAGTTCGGCACGATGGCTAATGACGGAACAAAGGTGTGGATCAACAACGCACTGGTTCTCGACAACTGGTTGGTCCAAAACTTCCCGTCCGACCAGCAATACGGATCCGGCGTTAGCTTGACAGCTGGTCAGACCATCCCAATCAAGGTTGAGTACTTCGACGATACGGGCAGCGCGTTGATGCAACTCTGGACGAACGGTCCCTGCGGAACCGCGGGCGCCGTGCAGGATTGTGTCGTTCCATCCTCCTGGCTTATGCCCGAGGTCGTCGGCCTGCCCGGCAGTTGGTTGCTGTCCGCAGATCCGAATCTCAGCCTCGCGTACACCAAGGCAGCGATCTCCGATCGTCAAGTAGTGTTGTCCGACGCCACTGGTGCGCCGCACGTATACACGTGGAGTGGCAGCGGTTGGACTCCGCCGCCAGACGAAGGCGGAATCCTCATTAACGACTCCGCCTCCGGACTGCTCAACCTGCATGCCGATGACGGCTACATATACAGCTTCAATGCCGACGGCACGCTTGCGAGTGTCCAATCGGCCCTTGATGACAAGACCCCAGCGGCGCCTGCTTATACGTGGACGCTATTCCCGTCGACGCTCCCGCTAGCTCGGCTTTCGCGTATAACCGATCCAGTATCTGGTCGTTATCTTTCGCTTGTTTACGGTGTAGATGGCGGATGCCCGTCAGGGTCGGGGTTCACGGCTCCACCGTCCTCTGCACTATGTAAGATCGACTACGGCGCCTTCGGTCTCGGAGAGACCGGCTTTTACTATTCGAACGGAAACCTTGCCCGCATAGTCGATCCCGGTGGAGCCACGATTGACTTCGGATACGACTCTTCAGGGCTGCTCACCCAAATGCGGGATGGGCTCACGAACGACCTCATCGCCGCGGGGATCATCACGGATGGCACCTCAGACACACATAAGACCCTTATCAGCTACACAGGGAGACGGACGACCCAGATCACTTTCCCGCTGTCGGCCGCGGGTGGCTCGCGGCCCCAAAGGACATACGATTACCCGAGCGCCTCGAACACGAAGATGCATGTTGCAGGAATGTCTGAACCACTCGGCTACACAAAACAAGTAACTCTTGATTCACAAGGGCGCGTTATCGAGGAATACGACGTTGCCGGCAAGAAAACCACCTACGTGTACGACGCGGCTGATCAGGTAATGCGCGTGACCGATCCTACTGGGATCGTAAACACCACGATTTACGACGAGGACGGCCATCCCACGGATTCGTACGGACCCGGCGCCGCGACCGAATTCGGCGCGGACAATCGCTCGACGACGGCCCCACACTCCTCGACAGCGCACGACGAGGGGATCTCTGGTCTAGCGGGCGCATGGTGGGACATCGCCACCCTCGCTGGATCGCCGAAAGCTCACACCACGATGACCGCTTGGCCAAATTGGGGTAGTGGTTCACCGGCCTCCGGGATCCCGACTGATGGTTTTTCCGGGTTGCTAACCGGTGTGCTCACCGCCCCCTCTGGGGGTAACTACTCCTTCGCAGCCGACGCCGACTCTGGCGACGGGGTACGGGTACTGCTCGACGATTCCGGAGTAATCGAGCGGTGGGAAACGTACAAGGCATCGGTGCTCGCCGATGTCCCTAAGGGATATTGGCGGCTTGGGGAGGCTTCCGGAACTAGTGCCATCGACACGTCAGGTGCGGGTAACAGCGGAACCTACATAGGCGGCCCAACACTTGGAGTCGCGGGAATGATCGGTGGCGACACTGATACAGCTTCTACGTTCGTCGGGGCGTCAAAGTACGTCGCAGTTACTCCAGGCAGTCCCACTTCTCTGTCAGCGCCTTACACAGTTGAAACGTGGGTAAAGCCCAGCACCGCAACAGGCACCCTCGGCATTTTCGGGACCCGATTTGGAGGAGATAACTCGTTCGATCTCAAGTTGATGAACGGCAACAAGATCCACAGCGACATCGGGAATGGGTCTTCCTGGATCACTACCGCCGCGGACGCAAACTTCTCCTACGCAGCAGGAGACCGTATACACATAGTCTACGTCGTTACCCCCGACGACTATACGATTTATGCCAATGGCGCCCAGGTCGGTTCCGGCGACATCTCCGGAACCCCGCTTCTCTACAACGCGACCCACACGATTCGGATCGGTAACTCCACGGCAACAGAAGGGTTCAACGGGACGATCGACGAGGTCGCGGTCTATCCGGTAGCACTTGCTCCAGAGCGGGTAGAGGAGCATTATCTCGCGAGCTCACTGACTGGATCGGCCACGCTAGCAGCGGGCACACATCGATTCCAGATCAACTACAAGGACAGTTCTGGTCCGGCCAGGCTCACAATCAACTGGACGCCGCCTGGCGGCACCGCCCAGCCGATCCCAATGGCAAGCCTCGCTCCTGGCTATGACCTTCTAACCACGTCGACCGACCCCGACGGGCGAAAGAACCGGACCGAATACGACGCGCCGGAGTATGGGCTCGCCACCGCTAGCGTGTTGGACCCTGACGGCTTCGCGTTGCGCTCGACGATGAGTTTCGAGCCCCCTGGGACTGGCTACTTCCGGCCCACGTCGAGAACCCTTCCTAAAGGCGCCGCTACGACTGTGAACTATGCCTACTACGGCGCCGGCGACACGACAACCAATCCGTGCACTGGTCTGGTCGGGATCGTCCAGGCCGGCCAGCTTAGGACCAGCACCTCCGCCGATCCTGACGGCGCTGGTCCAAAGCAGCCGATCATGCGAGAGTTCCGCTACGACGCGGCCGGCCGCATTGTGGCCAATCGTGTTGTGGGTGATACCAACTGGAAGTGTGTAACCTACGACACCCGCGGTCGCATCACATCCCAAACCGATTCCGCAGGCAAGACTTCGTCGACCAACTACACGACGCCCGGCGTAGTTGCAATCTCGTACGTCGACTCCAGCGGGGGCAACCGGACCACAATTGCGGCCTCAGACTGGATCGGCCAACCACTGCGATACACAGACGAAAATGGCACTACGACTCGCCGAGTCTACGATCTAGTCGGACGGGTCTCCGATACCTTCCGGCAGTTCGAAGGGCAATCTGAAACCCAACTTACGCACTATGGTTACGACCCAACGACCAGCCGACTGGGCTCTCTAACAGAGTATGCTTCGGGTACCGGTCGAACGACGACTTTCACCTACGACGACGCCGGACGGCTCAAAACAACGACCCGGCCTAACAACGTCACTACGACGAATACTTTCAACGATAGTCGCGGCTGGCTGGACAGCATCTCCAACAAGAAGGGGTCTACCGAGCTATCGCCGTGGACCTACCAACGCAACCCGTCAAGCAATGTGGCTAGTGAGGTGACTACAGGTCGCACGCGCACCTTCTCGTACGACGGCGCTGGCCGCCTTTACCGAACTGTCGAAGGGGCTACGACCCGGAATTACTACTTTGACGCCAACTCCAACCGCTGCTCGACGGTAGCGGCCTGCACGGGGACAAGCTCCGACCAATACCAGTACGACAACGCTGACCGCCTCACGGCTTCTCCGTTCGCCAGCAGCTACACATACGACGCCCATGGGAATATTACTGCGGCGAACTTGCCCGCAACTAGCACACAGGGCAGCTTGAACCAGCCTGCTTCTTTCGATGCCGGTGCGTCGCTCGCTCCGGAGTCGTTCCCGTTCGTAGTTGGTCAAACGGGTAACGCCTCTGCCCAGTACGTCTGGTCCCCAACTGCCTCTGTCAATCACGGCGGCACATATACGGGCACGCTCGCTATCGGCGGGACTTCCACCTCCCCGATGTTGTTCGACGGCCAGGCCTACGGGATCGCGTCGCTTAGCTGGGCCCGGGGCACCCATTTGGTGCATCCCACTTCCTCAGACTCGGTGACCGCGGGCGGAAGTAACTCGTACACGGTGGCGCCTAATACCTCGGGGACTATGTCGGCAAGCCTTGATTGGAGTCCGACGTCCAACTCGCAAACGTGGTCGGGCTCTGTCGCCAATCTCGGGATACACGACCAGCAGATCACAGCGAGCGCGTCGGGTTCGTTGACGGCGAGTCTCTCCTGGCCGAGCAAGACTCCGAACCCAGACCTCGACTTGTATCTCATGGATGGCCCAACGGTACTCACGATGTCGACGAAGATCACGGGAAACTCGGAATCGATTTCCTTCACGGTTCCCTCGAGCGTCACGTATTCGGCGAAGAAAACGTACACGCTAGAGGTCCGAGCAAAGACCACGGGGTCATCGTTCACTCTGAACTCCACGTGGCCGGTGACTGCTGATCTTGACCTTGAGCTCTGGCGGGGAAGCACCAAGGTCGCGTCGAGCTATTCCACAACGGCGAAGCCCGAGAATGTCAGCGCAGCGGGTCAGCCTGCGGGGACGTACAGCTGGAAGGTCGTCTCCAAGGACTACCCAGCGGCCTACGACCTCGTCACGACGCAGAACCAGCTCGATTACGCCGATTTGACCTTTTCCTTGAAGGACCCGGGAGGAGTGACGGTTTCGGCCGTGAGAGGGTCCTCGGGTTCGCTCCAACTGCCAGGTGATGTCAGCCCCGCGGGCGGGCAGTACACCTTGAACGTCGTCGACAACTCGTTCGACCTTGACGTGCCGAGCTTCTCTTTGCCGTGGTCCACCACAACGCTCGGGGATGATTCTGCCGCCGGCACGATCCCGGCGAGCGGCATCACCACCAAGACCACGGCCGCCGACGCCAGCGGCTTCGCCCAAGGCAGTCTGAACTGGACGCAAGGCACTCACACCGTAAGCACGAGCGGATCTCGATCGATCGCGCCGGCGGGGTCCTCCTCGATCAACCTCACAACGAACACGACTGGGACGATGTCGTCGACGGTCGACTGGAATTCCTCGACGACATCAGGATCATGGAACGGCAACGTCGCGAACCTCGGGACTTATAACCAACCGGTCACCGCGTCGGCGGGAGGAACACTCTCGGCAACTGTTACCTGGCCCTCGAAGGTTCCCAATCCGGACCTAGACATCCTCATCGTCGACGGCGGCACGACTGTGGCGAGCAACACGACAATTGCCGATCCCAACAACACAGCGACAGTCACCTACACCGTTCCTTCAGGCGTGACGCTTTCCAATCCCCACAGCTACACGCTCCGTGTGAAGGCAAAGGCAACAGGCGGCAACTTCACGCTTACCTCGACGTGGCCGGTCACTGCCAACCTCAACCTGGAGCTCTGGCGCGGCACGACCCTAGTTACCTCAAGCAACTCTGCTAGCGCAAAGCCCGAAACGATCTCAGCATCTTCCCAGCCGGCGGGTAGCTACACGCTCAAAATCATCTCCGCCGATTACTCGGCGACGGCTAGCTATTCGATCACCTATAGCCAACTTGACTACGCAAACTTGACGTTGCGCATCAAGAATGCGGGAGGTTCAACGCTGGCTTCGCAGTCATCGGCATCCGGAACATTCACACTACAAACCACGCTTGCTTCCGCGGGTACATACACATTCGAGACGACCAACAATTCTAGCGACCTCAATGTCCCGTCCTACAGCCTGGCAATCAAAGTTCCGCGCCAGCACGCAGCGACAGCAAAGCTTGAGCTCAAGAACACAGCCGGCACCTCGCTGTCGTCCTCGTCTGGAGGGGGAACACTCAATGTTTCGGCCTCCGGTCTGCCGGCTGGAAAATACTTTGCGGTCCTGACCGCACTGACAGGGTCTGGATCAGGGACGATCTCCGGCTCTTATCCGGGCCGTGTGCCTCTGGAGACAATCGCCTATGACGGCAACGATCACGCCACCGTAATCCGGGATGGAACCGCGACCACCACTGAAACTCTCGCCCCCTCGGGGCGGGTGCTCCGGCGACGCAGCGTCGACGACGTCACCGGAGATGTTCTCGAGGACACGGTCTACGGCTACGAAGATGGAGGCGACTCGCCCTCCTACGCAATGGCGGCCGGTGGCGGATCGCCGAGGACCTACGTAAAGGGGCCGGAGGGTCTGCTGCTAATCGACGACTCAGGACAGCCCTCCTACCCTCTCTATAACGGGCATGGGGACATTGTAGGGACGGCTGACGCGACTGGGAACTTCACCGCGGCGCCCGTCACCGACGAATTCGGCGTAGGTAATGCATCAACCTCGCGCCTAGGGTGGGCCGGACGCGACGAACGATTTGCTACCGGCGGCGGACTCAGGCTGATGCGCATGGGAGTTCGCCTGTATGACCCAGTGCTCGGGCGGTTCCTCGGCGTCGATCCTGTAGAGGGCGGCTCGCTTAACGCCTACGATTATGCGGCCGGCGATCCGGTGAATAACGCCGACTTGGACGGGACTCACTGCAGTGGCCAGAAGTACAACAGCTATCGCTACGTCGGTCGACGCTGGAAGCGACTCCACGATCACTGGTATTGCGGTGTGGGAAGGTTCTTCAGACGTATATACAATGCAGCGCTTAGGTGGGTACGAAGCTGTTTCACTGACTTTTGGAAATGCTACGAGGAAATCGAGTTTTGGGTTGGCTCCTTAGCAGTAAGCATAGGCATGATTGCGGCTGGAGTTGGGATAATCGTGCTTGCATGCGGTGCAGGAGGTGGTCCCTGGTGTGGGTTTGCCATATACGCGGGGGCTCAAATCATCGCTGGTGGTTTCTTGGCCGGCTACTACCTTCAGAGAGAAATGCGCGATTGATACTTCCTGCTAGGCAGCTCAGCAGACCTCGACAAAGTTCGCAAGAAACGTCGTGATCCCAGCTTGGGTTCAGGTCGCTGGGCCGGCGTATGGTCTTGTCGTTGCTTTCTTCCGCATAAGAACGGGAGAGCGCCTCTTCGAAACATTGGGCTCCGCAGCAGCGATAGCTTCCTATTCGTCATTGCAATCCTTCTTCGCGTTGCAGTTGAGTCGTGGATTGCCAACGGGAGGCGCCGAGCTCCCAGTTGCATTGGGAGGCGCTCTCCTTTTGGCGCTCGCTTGCTTCTGGCCCTGGATTAGCGTCCTCTCATATCTCAGGAGGCTAAATAAAGACGGGGCCTCAGCCCTCGGGTTCTTAATGGTTGTGCTCCCTGCCTTGTCCATCGCAGTATTGGCCAATACCACGGGTGCGGTTGGACTGAAAAGCCCCGTGGTTGGCCGAGCAACTATGGCAACCTTCGGTGCGGGGTTATTGGTTTTGCACTCAATCGATCCGCGACGCAAGCTGCGAGCCCGACTCTCGGTTGAAGCACGACCGCGCCAACGCTTGCTGTGGACCCCCGTCTTTCTCCTTCCGGCAGCAGTTCTGACCGCGGCATTTGGCGCGTGGGCTGCGCCGGCCTTCACCCTAGGGGCCTGCATGCTCCAGACCCTTTACCTTGTTCGAGTAACGCATGCGATGACCAGCGAATACCAACGCAGCGACAACAGTGTTCGAGGTCAATGAGTTCGGTCCACACTTCAGTCACGCGGCATCGAGTGAGATGTCCGCACTGTCGTCTTTGCGCGCTAGCCGGAAATAGAAAGGGCCTCCGGGTTGGCCGCCCCGTTTCCCCTTTCGGGTACTCGGGCTGCGACTCCCTGAAGCCCCTCAGTACCCGAAGCGACCGAACCGGTCGAAGGGTTTACTTAGAAAAAGACGCTCCGGCGGTGCATCAGGTTCTTGTACAGCGTCTGCTGGATCGCGTCGCGAACCTGATCGGTGAGGTTGAAGACGAACATCGGATCACTCGCCGCTTCGGGGTCGATATGTGACGTCTCGATCGGTTCGCCGTACTCGATGATCCACTTCGACGGCAGCGGGATCGCGCCGAGCGCGCCGAGCCACGGGAACGTCGGCGTGATCGGGAAGTACGGGAACCCGAGCAGGCGCGCGAGCGGCTTGAAGTTGTACATGATCGGGAAGATCTCTTCGGCGCCGACGATCGCGACCGGGATGATCGGCGCGCCGCTACGGATCGCGACTTCGACGAAGCCGCCGCGGCCGAACCGCTGCAGTTTGTAGCGCTCGCGGAACGGCTTTCCGACGCCCTTGAATCCCTCGGGGAAGACGCCCACGCATTCCCCGGAGCGGAGGAGACGCGTCGTATCCTCCTCGCACGCGAGCGTGCTGCCGCTCTTGCGGCCGAGCTCGCTGATCACCGGCATCTGGAAGACGAGGTCGGCCCCGAGCAAACGTACGTGCCGCCCCGTCGCCTCGAAGACGCCGTACTTCATCATCAGCGAGTCGACCGGGACGGTTCCCGAGTGGTTCGACACGAGGAGGCACGAACCCGCCGCCGGGATGTTCTCGATCCCCGTCTGGTCGACCCGGAACCAGCGGTCGAAGAGCGGCTGGAGGATCTTCAGCAGGACGTTCTCGGTGAGGTCGCGGTCGAAGCCGAAATCGTCGATCGGGTAGTCGCCCGTCACGCGCCGGCGCGCGAACGCGAGCGCGTCCTCGAGGAACTGCTGGATCGCCGTCGGGGTCTGGTCGTGCTGCTCCGCGTCCGCGACGGGGCGGTGCCGGCGACAGTAGCCCGTCTCGTCGGCGAGGTTCCGGCACGGGCGGCCGTCGGCCGTGCGGGCGACGCAACGCGGGCGCTCGGCGCTGCGCGCGTGCTCGATCGGAACGACGCGTCCGTTGCTCATTCGGCCCCCTCGCGCGCCGTGACGAAACCGCGGCGGTGCAGGAACTCGTAGAGATCGCTCTCCCACTGTGCGGCCTGCTCGTGGGTGAAGATCTTGGCGAGCTTCCGCTTGGTGATGAAGTCGGCGAACGCTTCCTCGGTCGTGAACTCGGGCGTGTAGCCGAAGGTCTTCTTGAGCCGGTCGACGTCGCCGATGCGGCCGTAGACCAGGAACTTGATCTGGTCGGACGCGAAATCGACCAGGCCCGTCTGGCGAACCGCGGACGCGATCAGACCCATGAAGGGCACAAGGATCGGAACGCTCACCTTGCCGGCCATCCGGATCGCCTTCGAGAGATAGATCGCGCCCTCGCCCGAGGCGTTGTAGGTCCCGGGATGGTCCTCGCGCGTGGCGCGGTACAGGATCTCGATCGCGTCCTGCTCGTGGAGGAACTGGAGGCGCGGGTCGAAACCGAGCGCCGTCGGCACCGCCGGCAGCGAGAAGTAGCGCGTCAGCGGCGTGTCGATCAGCGGTCCGATGAAGTTCGCGAACCGGAGGATCGTCAGCGCGACATCGGTGCGGCGACGGCCGAAGGCGCGGGCGTACTGCTCGACCTCGACGGCATCCTTCGCGTAGCCGGTCTTCGGCTGTGATCGCGGGGACATGTCCTCGGTGAAGATCGCGGGATCGGTCGGCTCGCTGCCGTAGACGGCCGTCGTCGACTTCATGACGACCTTCCGGAGGGACTCGGCCTTCTGACAGGCAGCGAACAGTTGCATCGTGCCGATGACGTTGATCTCTTTCATCTGCGAGCGGCCGCCGACCTGGCCGGGCGTCGCGATGACAGAAGTGTGAACGACGGTGTCGACCTCGGTCGCCTGGAGAACCTTGACGATCAAGGGATTACGGATGTCCGCACGAACGAACTCGGTGCGTGTGAGCTCGACGGATGGTTCGTCGAGGTCGACCCCGATGATCGAGGAAACACCGGGATCCTGCTCCAGTCGCTGCGCCAAACGCCCGCCTAGGAAGCGGGAGACGCCCGTGATCAGAACCTTCTGACCTTCCAGTGATTACCCCTTCGCAGATACTTGCGAGGCCGTCGAAGGGCCAGGATAGTCGGGCAGGAGAACCCTCTCAAACGAAAGAATCGGAAACGAATCGTTTCGTGCTATCCGGCCTTCCCTTCCGCGACTTTCTGGGCCCGGGCCAGGATGACCGGGTCGCCGCGGTGCGCTTCCAGGCGTTTCGCGGCGCTGCCGCGGTTCACCACCACGGCGATGTGGCGGTAGGAATCCTCGATCACGGCGAGGCGGCCGGCGGGGACCTCGCCGAACGTCTGGGTGAACGGAACGTCGTGTGCCTTCCCTCCGACCCGGAGCTCGACGCGGTCGCCGATCATCACGCCGAGGCTCTCGAGGTCCTCGCGGGTCACGTTCAGCTGCAGGTTGCCGAAGTGGTCCGTCTGCACGATCTGGCCGTGGACGTGGTCGTCGTCCACACGCGCGTCGGGAAGCTCGAAGCGCTCGAGGCTCGCGACCTCGATCGCCGGGCCGACCTCTTCGGGCGGCATGCCGAGCGCGAGGCGCGCGGCGATCGGCGCGAAGATGTCGCGCCCGTGGAAGGTACGGCTCATCGGTTGCAGGCACAGGTCGTCGCGCGTGATCTCGTGGGCCTGCGTCGGACCGCCGAGCGCGTGCGCGGCGAGCCACAGAAGGCCGTTGTCGGGGCCGATCAGGGGCGGGCCCTGGAGCGTCCCGATGACCACGGCGCGGCGTTCCGTGCCGACGCCGGGGTCGACGATCCCAAGGTGCACCGCCGGCGGCATGTACTTCACCGCCTGTGCGAGAACGTTCGCGCCGGCACGCAAGTCCTGGGGCGGGATCGCGTGGGAGATGTCGAGGATCTCGACCTCGGGGGCGAAGCGCTTGATCACGCCGTGGCAAACGCCGACGAACTCGTCCTCCAGGCCGTAGTCGCTCGTGAACGTGATGAACCGGAATGAGAGCGCCATGGTTACCCCCGGTGTGCGTTCAGGAAGTCCAGGATGTAGGTCTTCACGCGCTTACCCTCGCGGTCGTCGTTGAGGAGATCGGTGCCGTGCGCGCCCGTTCCGTCGATGACCCGGCGGTTCTTCGGCGCGGCGTTGCTCGTGGACATGATCGTGCGGGCGGCGTCCGTGTACCGCCCGTCGTCCTTCTCCGCCACGATCACGAGTAAGGGGCCGCGGTAGACGCGGATACCCGACGTGGCGTCGAGCTCGTCGATCTTGATCGGCGACGAGATCGTGACAAGCCCCTCGAGGTTGGCGGACACGGCGTCGGCCAGCGCGGCTGTGCCGCCC
>JBASRP010000179.1:0-2773 GCA_049273905.1 Actinomycetota bacterium | reverse complement strand
GAGCAGTTCCTCGGGCTCCTGAAGCAGCTGGCCGACGGCTAAGCGCGGGCCCGTTCCAGGTCGCGTAGCTGCGCTTCCATCCACCGTGCGGGCGAACGACCGCGCGCGAGGCGGCGGAGCCGCCTCGCGCGCTCCTGCCGCTCCTCCTGGCTCATGTCGAGGGCGTCGGAGATCGCCTGCGCCGTGCGATCGATGTCGACGGGGTTCACGACCAAGGCGGCCGGCGCCAGCTCCACCGCCGCGCCTGCGTTGCGCGACAGGACCAGCACGCCGCCCCGCCGGTTGAGGCACGGGCCTTCGCGCGCGACGAGATTCATCCCGTCGAAGACGGGGTTCACGACGAGGACGTCGTACAACGTGTACGCCGCGAGAGAGCGCGGGAAGTCGTCCGTGATCTCGAGGCGCACGGCCTCCGGTCCGAAGCGCGCGTTGATGCGCTCGGCTTCCCCCGTGCAGCGCGCGATGTAGTCGCGGTACTCGGGCACCGAGCGGCGCGACGGTTGCAGCAGCGCCAGATGTACGATCCGCCCGCGCATGTCCGGGCGGCGCTCCAGCAGCAAGGCGTAGGCCTGCAGCCCGCGGAGGATGTTCTTCGAAAGCTCGGTGCGGTCGACGCGCAGGACCAGCTTCCGATCGCCGAGCCACTCCTTCAGCTCGTTCCGGATCCGCTTCACCGCGGGCTCCGCGGCGATCTCGGTGAGGTGCGCGGGATCCACGCCGATCGGATACGCGCCGGTGCGCACGCGCCGGTCGCCGGCGGTGATCGTCCGGTCGCGCGCGCGCAAGCCCTCGACGCTGCGCACGCACGTCAAGAAGTTCCGCAGCCAGCGATCCGTCTGAAAACCGAGCAGATCCGCGCCGAGCAAGCCGTCGAGCAGCCCGTCGACCCAAGGATCGGGCAACAGCTTCAGGTAATCGGGCTGCGCGAACGGGATATGCCAGAAGTGCCCGACGGCGAGATCCGGCCGCAGCTTGCGGAGCAGCTGCGGCACGAGGGCGAGGTGGTAGTCCTGGATCAACGCCACGCCCGTTTCGGGTGCGGCCTGGGCGACCGTCTCGGCGAAGCGGCGATTCACGTCCACGTACGCGTCCCACGCGTCGGCCTCGGCCTGACCGAACGTCGGCGTGCGCGGCGGGTCCCAAAGGTAGTGGTGGACGAACCAGAGAACACGGTTCGAAAACTCCTCGTAGTACGCGCGGTATACGTCGGCGGGGATGTCGACGAGCCGCACCGCGAGGCGCGTTCCGCCCATGTCGACCTCGGTCGTCGTGTTGGCGGCCGCGACGGAACGATCCGCGTCCGAGATCGCGCTCGCTATCCACAATCCCTCGCGCTCGCGCAGAGCTCCCGAGACGGCGGTGACGAGACCGCCGACGCCGCGGCGCGCGATGCGCTCGCCGGTGGGGGAAACGTCGTACGTGACCGGACCGCGGTTGGAGACGACGACGACCGGGGTGTTCACGTCCTCACGAAAGCGTCTCGAGGAGCGCGAGGTGGTCGTCGAGGTCGCGCGTCGAGAGGAAGCGCTCCTTCACGAACGCGCGGGCGACGCGGCCCATCTCGTTGGACTCCTCCTTGTCGCCGAGGAGGTCGAGAATCCGTTTCGCGCAGCTTTCCACGTCGTCCACCAAGTAGCCCGTTTCTCCGTCGATGATCTGGAGCCGGATCCCGCCCACGTCGGATCCGATCACAGGCTTTCCCTTCCACATCGCCTCGGAAACGACGAGCCCGAAGCCCTCGCGGATGGACTTCTGGACGACGACGTCGGCCGCGCGCTGGAACGCGTTCACCCCGAGCGCTCCCACCTCGTTGAGGTTCGAGAGCAAGAAGATGTCGGGGTCGCCGTCGCGATGCTCTTCCGTGCGGGTGTAGTACTCCCAGCCCTCGGGATCGTCGTGCGCCATCGACGCGATGAGCGCGAGCTGAAGCCCGGGAACCTCTTTCTTGGCGATGCGGTACGCGTCGATCACGCCGAGCGGGTCTTTCCACGGATCGAAGCGCGACACCTGGACGACCAGTGGCCGGGTCGTGTCGATCATGTAGCGGCGCATCACTTCGTCGACCATGCCGCCGTCCATCGGGATGTTCTTGATCGCGAGCGGGTCGATGGAGGGCGGGATGATCGCCGTATGCGGTATCTGCAGTCCCGGCTTCACGTAGTCGGGCAGCGTGAAGATGGCCGAGTCGTACATCTCGACGAGCGGCTTCACGAAGTCCCACACCGGCTCGTACGGTTCGGTCAGGTCGATGTGGCAGCGCCAGATCCACTTGCCGGGCCTCCCGCCGCGGTCCTCGACGAGCTCCGGCAGGATCCCGGCCGGCTGCGAGTCGTGGACGATCACGAAGTCGTAGCTGTCCTCCATGAAGATCTCGGCGTTGTTGTCGGACACCGAGCGATACAGCGCGCGCATCTCGTTCGTCCACGGCACCGGGCCGCCCTGCAGCGCGTTGTGCATCGCCTTGGTCACGACGAAGAACTCGTCGGGCGCCTGGATCAGCCGCCACTCCGCGTCGATCCCGAGATCCCGCATCAGCGGAACGAGCGTGTAGAGGAGCTCGGCCACGCCGCCCCCGAAGGCGGTCGAGTTGATGTTGAGGACGCGCGCGCCCTTGAAGGGCTCAGCGCGGGCGCGGAGCTTGGCGACCGCGTCGGCGCCGACGACGGCAGCGTAGTCCCCGAGGGACTTCGGCGGTGTCGGCACGAGCGTCAGCATCCGCTCCCGCCATGATAGTCAAAGGAAACGGGCCAATCCGATTGCGTAGTACGGAAGC
>JBASRP010000174.1:0-2094 GCA_049273905.1 Actinomycetota bacterium | reverse complement strand
AAGTTACCCTCCACGCTGGTGAGCTCTTACCTCACCGTTGCACCCTTGCCCGCACCGCCGACGGGGTCTGGCTTGCGCTCGACCCAACGCCTGCGGCCGCTGGCGGTTTGATTTCTGTGGCACTGTCCCCGGATCGCTCCGGGTGGGTGTTACCCACCGCCCTGCCCTACGGAGGCCCGACTTTCCTCGACCCATCTCGCGATGAGCCGCGGCCACCCGGCCTGCTTCCTGCGGGATCAGTCTAGCGCCCAGGTTGAGCGGTGTCGGCTTCGAAGACGACCCGCACGTCGGCGTGGGCGGCCGGGCCCGGGTTCAGCCCGCCGCACTGGGAGGATGACACCGCGATCGCTTTCGCGGTGCAGCCGATCCCGGCGCGGGCGTTGGCGGCCAGCACGCCGATCAGCCCGACGGCGACGGTGAGGACCAGGATGAACGAGACCGCGAACTCGACGGCGCGGCGACGGAGGTGGCTGCGGCGGAAGGTCTCGGTCGCGGTCATGGCCCTTTAGATGTCGGGTCGACGCCCGTTCCGGCGCATGGATACGCGGGGTGGTCATCGCTCGGCAGTCCTACGTAGGGCAGGTGCTTCAGCGGTTAGAAAAGGCTCTCTTGGTCCGGATCGTCCTGAGGCGGTTCGTCCGGATGCTCCGCGAGCCAGGCGTCGACGGCGAGGTTCACGAGCGCGTCGGCGCGGCGGTTGCGCTCACGGGGAACGTGCTCGTACGCGACCTTCTCGAACGGTCGCGCGCGCGCGCGAACCTCCGCGTGAAGGCGCTGGAGCGTCGGGTTCTTGACGCGGTAGTTGCCCTTCAGCTGCTCGATCAGCAGCTTCGAGTCGGACCGGATCAGGATGTCCGTCGCGCCGATCTCGGCCGCGCGTTCGAACGCGCGCTTCACGGCGGTGTACTCGGCGACGTTGTTCGTCGCCGCGCCGATCGCTTCGGAGACCTCGGCCAGGACCTTACCGCGCGGGGAGCGGATCGTGACCCCGATGCCGGCCGGTCCGGGATTGCCGCGCGCGCCGCCGTCGCAGTTGGCGACGACCTTCATGGGCACGGTCTCGGCTAGACGCGGACGAGGATGCGCCGGCAATTCTCGCAGCGCGGGATCTCGTCCGCCCCGGCGCGTTTGATCACGTCCATCGCCATCGGCGAAAGCGAGACGCCACAACCGCGGCAGACGTTGCCGTCGAGGGCCGCCGCCGCCACGCCGCCTCTCTTCGGACGCAGATCCTCGTAGGTCTCGAGAAGCTCCGGCGGGACCTGCGGGACGATCGCCGCGCGCTGCTCGCCGTTCGAGGTGAGCTCGGTCTCGATCTCGACCGCGGCCGCGTCACGCGCCGCTTCGGCTTGCTGGGACTGGCCTTCGAGCTCGGAGACGCGGCCCTCGAGCTCCGAGAGTTCCTTCTCGACGCCCTCGCGCCGCTCCATCACCTCGAGGTCCTGGTCCTCGAGATGGTTCTTCCGGCGGCGCAGCGCGTCGAGCTCGGCCTGGATATTGGCGAGCTCCTTCGGGCTGGTGATGTCCCCGCCGTAGAGGCGCTCGGATTCGTGCTTGATCTTGTCGTCGATCATCTGCACGTCGCCCTCGATGCGGCCCTGGTCGCGCGCGATCTCGTCCATCTGCGCCTTGAGGGTGGCGTGCGCGGCGCGGACCTCGTCGAGCTGGACGGCGATCTCGTCGAGTGCGCGCTGTTCGGGAAGGTCGGCCTTACGCTGCTCGAGCCGGTCGATGGCGGTGTCGACGCGTTGCAGATCCAGCAAGCGCTTCAACGGATCGCTCGTCGCACTCTCCTCATAGCGTTCGGGCCCGAGGGTCACCCGGGCGGATCGGCCGGCTGCAGTTATCAAGCGCGCGGGCGGGAACCTATCACCCTCGCGAGAGGGGCGCGACCTCGACGCCGGCGGTGTTCAGCGTTTCGCGAACGGCCCGCGCTATCGCGGCGGCACCGGGCGTGTCGGCGTGCAGGCAGATGGTGTCCGTTCGGATCGTCAGCGGCGTCCCATCGACCGTTTCGATGGGCTTCCCGAGGGCGAGAGCAAGCGCTTGTCCTGCTGCCGCCGCCGGCTCCTCGATGAGCGCGCCGTCCATGCT
>JBASRP010000142.1:0-14533 GCA_049273905.1 Actinomycetota bacterium | reverse complement strand
CTCCATCACGCGGTCCGCGCCGAGCTGCTCCGCGAGATCACGGCGAACGCCGACGGGATCGATTCCCGTGATCGCCCCCGCGCCGCGCGCGCGCAGCGCCGCGATCGTCAGAAGTCCGATCGGGCCGAGCCCGACGACGACGGCGTCCTCACCCGCCGCGATGCCGCCGGCGCGCTCGATCCCATGGATCGCGACCGCGAGCGGCTCGGTCAGACACCCGTCCTCCAAGCGGAGCCCCTCGGGCAACGGGTGCAGGCACGACGACGGCACGGAGACGAACTGAGCGAAGCCGCCGTCCCGCATCCCCCCAGGCCCGGCGGTCAACGCTGCGACGCAGCGGTACGCCGCCCCAGTGAGGCAGTCCCGGCATTCCCCGCACGGCACCTTCGGGTCGACGAGCACAGCCTGACCGGCCGAGTACCCCGACCCGTTGGCAGCCGCCTCGACCACGCCCGCGAACTCGTGCCCGAGCACCGAGCCCGTGTAAACGCCGGTCTTGTAGCAAGAAAGATCTGACCCGCAGATGCCGCACGACGCAACGCGGATCACGACGTCGTCGCGACTCGGCTCGGGCGTCGGAAGGTCGATGACATCTAACGCCCGTGCCCCGGTGAGACGGACGGCACGCACGACTAACGTTCCTCCCAGATCGCCATCGCCCCGATGACGGTAGCATCAGCCCCATGACCAGAGCGACGCTGACCGTCTACTACGACTACACGTGCCGGTACTCGTACCGAGCGCTGCATTGGCTCGACCGCGTCCAGGCTGCGCGTCCGTCGCTCCATGTCGACTGGCGCACCTTCTCGCTCAAGGAAGTGAACCGTCCCGAGGACGAGCCGCCGTACCTTCGCGCCGGCGCCGAGCCGAGCGTCTCGGTCCTCGCGCTCGCGCTCGCGCACGCCGCGCGCGAAGCCGACTTCTCCCGCTACCACCACACCGTCTTCGAAGCGATGCATGGCGAAGAGCGCAAGCTCGGCGAGGAGGACCTGCTCGCGATCGCGAAAGAGGCCGGCGTCACGGACTTCGATCGCGACCGCTCGACGGCCGAGGTGGGCGCCGAACACAAGGAGGCCGTCGCGTTGCACGGCGTGTACGGTACGCCGACGCTGATCTTCGACGGCGCCGGCGCGTACATGCGTCTGACCGGTTTCCCGGAAACGGACGAGGAAGCGGTGAGCCTGCTCGACTCGCTGGATGGCGTCGCCGCCGGGCGCGTGAACCTGGTCGAGGTGTTCGTCCCGCACGAACCGAGCCCGCCGACGATCCCGCTGGGTCTTCCGGAGAAGCCTGCCTGAGCCGGGAGCGCCTTGGTACACTGAGGCGCGCACGCCGGCGTGGAGCAGCTTGGAGTGCTCGTCACCCTGTCAAGGTGAAGGTCGCCGGTTCAAGTCCGGTCGCCGGCGCAAAAGCCCCTTTATACCCCTGGTATCCTGACCCGGCCCGCCCAGGTAGCTCAGTTGGCAGAGCACGGGTCTGAAGAACCCGGTGTCGCTGGTTCGATTCCGGCCCTGGGCACTCACCCCGCCGCCTTTCTCGCTTCGTCGTGCAATGTGCGGAGGACGTCCGCGTACATCTGCGCTTTGATCATGCCGAGCGTCCCGGCGTGCTTGCCGGCGAGCGGCCGCGCGATGTCGAGGGCCGCCGGCAGCACCTGATCCTCCTCCGCGACGGCGTCGACGATCCCTGCGGCGAGTGCCTCTGCGCCTCCGTACCGCTTGCCCGTCGTCATCGCCTCGTGCGCCGTCTTCTTCGACAAGCGGCCCTGGATCAGCGCCGCCATCCCGGCGGTGAACGGGATCCCGATGTCCACCTCCGGGAAGCACACCCATCCGCGGTCGGCGCGCATCACCCGGAAGTCGTGCGCCACGGCGATCATCGCCCCGGCGGCAAAGCAGTGTCCCTGGATCGCGGCGACGGTCGGGAGCGGCAGCGACAGGAACCGAGCGAAGAGCTCGTGCACGGCGGCCATGTAGCGGCCGCCCTCCGACGCGTTCGCCTGCAGCCAGTCGAGATCCAGGCCGTTCGACCAGAACTTCCCGGACGCCGACGTGATCAGGGCGCGCGGGACCTCGGTCGCCTCGACCTCGTCGAGCGCCTTGTTGATCCCGGCGAGCCAATCCGGGTGGAGCCTGTTCTCGTCGCTCCCGAGGTTCAGGACGAACACGTCACCATCGCGGGTCAACTCGGGCACGGGCCCCTCCTCGACGATCGTTCCGGCCAACGATACGGGCTCGCGGGCCGCCGGCGGCGGCCCGGACAGGGGAACGGGAGCCCGGCCGCGAATCTCCCAGTCGTGAGACGCCTGATCCTCCTCCTCCTGCTGGTCACCGCCGTGCCCCTGCCCGGGAGCAGCGCCGCCGGCTACACCAAGACGGAGGCGATGGTCCCGATGAGCGACGGCGTCCGTCTCGACGCCTCGGTCTACGTCCCGACGACGCGGGCACCGCGCGGTGGCTTCCCTCTCGTGGTGCGCCACCACGGCGGCGGCTCGAACAAGGACAGCGAGTACGACGTGAAGTACGGCCTGGCGTTCGTGAGGACGGGCAACTACGCGCTCCTGATGTACTCGCATCGCGGGCACGGCAACTCGGAGGGCGTGTTCGACTTCTTCGGCGCCCGAACCACGCGCGACTTCTCCGAGATGCTCGACTGGATCGCGGCGAACTTCCGAGGAGCGATCAACTCGAACCGCGTCGCCGTGAACGGATACTCGCAGGGTGGCGGGGAGTCACTGATGCCTGCCGAGCGCGATCCGCGCGTGAAAGTTGCCGCCGTCGGCAACACGTTCGCGAACCTCAACCGGGCCCTGAACCCGAACGACTGCGCGAAGTTCGCGTTCGACATCGCGATCTTCGCCGCCGCCTACAAAGTCGCGCTGGCGAAGACCGACGATCCGACAGCCGTCCGGTGGGGCACGGCGATGTTCACCGACACCGAAGACATCCCGATCGGGCCCTTCCCCGCGGCGAGCGCCGAGATGGACGCGCACTCACCGACCGGCGGCGTCGCGCAGCTCATCCGGCGCCGGGTGCCGGTCTTCTGGTCGCAGTCGTGGGAGGACCAGCTCTTCCCCGGCGACCACCCCGAGGTGATCCTCAAGCCGCTGGAGCGCGCGGGCATCCCCGTCCACTACTGGTTCTCGAGCGGCGGCCACGCGGCGGGCCCGAACTTCCCCGCCGACGAGGTCGGGAAAGAGGCGGCGATGCGCGCGTGGATCGACGAATTCCTGCGCGGCGCCGACCACGGCTACCGAAGCCGCCGCACGCCGAAGGTCACGTACTGGGAGCGCACCGCGCCCGGCCTCCCCGGCAGCTGGGTGCGCAGGACGGCCGCCGCGTGGCCGCTTCCGAAGACGCGGCTTCTGCCGATGTACGTCGGGCCCGGAGACACGCTGACGACGCGGCCCGTCGGCGGCGACGCGACCCTCGGGATGGTGATCAACGACTTCGTCTCCGCGAACGTCGCGCACGACGCCGTGGCGGCGAACGAGATCTCCGGCCGGTTGCCGGCGCCGCAGATCGGCGATCTCGTCCGTTCGATCCCCGACTCCCCCAACCCACTCGACGCCATCACGTACACGTCCGGCCCGCTCTCCGCGTCTCACCGCATGGTCGGCGCGCCGGTCGTCGACGCGATCGTGCGTACGACGGCGCTCCGTTTTGTTCAGTTGAACGCGAAGCTGTGGGACGTGGCGCCGGACGGCTCGGCGATGCTGCTGAACCGCGCCTGCCTGTCCGTGCAGGATCCGGCCGGCGACGTCCGCATGCGGTTCCCGCTCTGGCCCTACGCGCACACCTTCCCGGCCGGGCATCGCGTCGCGCTGACGCTGTCGTCTGTGGACATGCCGACGTTCAAGAACGAGCTCGAACCGGCGATGAGCGAGATCCTCGCCGGCTCGCGCGTGTTCTTGCCGCTCCAGACGCGCTAGCGCGGCGGCTCGGCCTTCGGCAGCGCTTCGCCGTTCTCGCGCAGCCGCACGAGATCCGTTTCGATCGAGCGAACGAGATCCCATCCCGCGTATCGAGGCGTACCTTGGATCGACGCGAAGATCCTCTTGAGGAGCCAAGGTCCGCGCACGTTGGCCCGCTCGAACCCCATGTGCGCGCCGATCGTGGTTCGCCCGATAACGAGACCGTGCACGCGAAAGGCGCCGCCGAACTCTCCCTGCATCGGTCCGTCCTGCACCAGCCGAACGTCGGTGACGACGCCGACCGAGCGGCCGTCGCGTCCCACGACCTTGGATCCCAGAAGATCGGTGAGCCTCACGACTCGACCTCCGGCTGATCGGGCGCGCCGGGGATCCTGTCGATGATGCGCTCGCGCACCCAGCGCTCCAAACGACCGACCTCGAGGTCTTCGATCGACACCGTCAGCTCGACGTGATTGTCGAACCGCTTCACGACACCGAACGGGATGCGCGCCGGCCCCGGTTTCTCGCTCGGATGCAGCCGCGCGTGAACCGACTCGATCCAGGCGCCCAGCCTGCCGCCGATGCGCCGCGCCAGAGCGCCCGGTCCGGCGTGGATCGCCGTGACCATCGGCGGGCCGGTCCCCTCGTCGGGGAACGTCAGCTCGAGGTCGTCGACGTTACCGGCCATCAACCCGTCCTTGTCGACGATCTGGCGGTCGAGCAGCATCAGACCGGCGTCGACCATGCGCCCCGGATACGTCGTAGTCATTGGCCCGCCTTCGTCGCGATCATCAACGGGATCGTCGCGAGGGCCACGACGACGAGAAGGACGAGATAGACACTCCCCACGAAGTTCATGAACTTCGAGTTCACCTGCTCTCCCATGTAGTCGGGATCGTTCGCGACGACGAGGATCGGGAAGTACGTCAGAGGCAGCGCGGCCGCTGATAGGACGATCGAGTACTCCGTCACCTTCACCGGATCGACGGTCGTGAGGCCGAGCAATGCCGCGAGCGCGATCGACAGCATGACGACCAGATGGAACCGCGGCGCGCGCTTCGGGGCGACGAACTTGCCCCACTGCCACCCGAAGTACTGCGACACGATGTAGCCGGCCGACAGGCCCGTCTCGAGCGCGGCGCCGAACGTCGCGGCGAAGATCCCAACGAGCAGAACGGCCAGCCCGAGCTTCCCGAGGACGATCGCGGTCGGAAGCGCGACCTGGGACAGCGTTCCGACCGAGATCCCGCGCGGCGCGAGCCATATCGCGGCCGAGGCCATGAGGAACAGCGACAGGATCCCGCCCAGCGGGAACCCGACCAAGACGTTAGCGCGTTCGACCGCGAGGTCCTTACGCGTCCAGCGCTCCTCGACCGCGCCCGACGAGAAGAAGAACACCTCGTACGGCGTCATCGCGGCGCCGAACAAGGCGATACCGAAATAGAAGTACGTGGGGAGACCTTCGCCCTTGGGCAACGATGGATGCGACGCGTTGTGGAGCAGCCCTCCCCAATCGGGGTGTGACTGCCAGACGACGACGCCGAACACGATGAGCAAAAGCCCCATCAGGCCGAAGATGCGCTCCATCGTCTCGAACTGCACCCGCCACACGACGAGCCAGACCATGAAGGCCACGAAGGGGATCCACAGGAGGTAGTTGACGCTCGACGCGAGCTCGAGAACCAGCGCGACGCCGGCGATCTCCGCAGTCAGGGTCAGGAAGTTGATGAACAGCGACGCGACGAGGTTCGTCAGCCCGACGCGCGCGCCGAGCCGCTCGCGAACCAGATCGAAGACGGGTTGTTGCGATACGGCGGCGACGCGCCCGGACATCTCCGCGTAGATGCAGATGCCGATCACGCCGACGACGACGACCCACGCGAGGGACATCCCGAAACGCGCCCCAACCTCCGCGTTGGCGATCAGGTCTCCCATGTCCACGAATCCGCCGATGGCGGTGAGGATCCCGAGCGTGATGGCGAGGAAGCGCTTCACTCGTGCTCCTCGACGAACGATTCAAGCGCGCGGCCGATGGACGCGAGGCGGTCGGCCCCGCGCTTGAGAGCGCCGAGTTCCGTCCCGCGTACCGCGATACGGAGTTCGCGCAGGATGGTGAGCGCGTCTTCGATCACCGCGCTCAGCTCGTCGTGCAGGGTCTCGGACCGATCGGTCGGCGGCTGAATAGAGTCGAACGCACCGGCCGACGCGTCCGCTTCTTCTTCGCTGTCGGCGAGGACCACAGACAGGTACTGCCCCGTCGCGTTGTCGGGCGCCGTGGAGGCGGCGAGACGCGCTGTCTCGATGGCCGACCGGACTGCCTTCGCGGTCTCGACCGCCTTGCCCTCATACACAGCATCGGTGCGGGCCGGACCGACGCACGAGGAAAGCGCGGCCGCGCACACCAGTAAGCAGACCAGACGCCTCATGGTGGGCTTGTTACCCGCGCCTGAGGCCCCCAATGCCCGACCCGCGACGCGTTGGGAATGGAAAAGGGCGGCCGAAGCCGCCCTTCGTTCCGTTCGACCGGCCGAGATAAGCGGCCGGGTGTTCTCAGTTCCTCAGCGCGTTATCCGCGCTTCGGCGCCACGCCTTCGAGGAGGCTCATGACCTCGGACTCGCGGTAGCGGCGGTGCCCACCGAGCGTCCGGATCGAAGAGAGCTTCCCGGCCTTTGCCCAACGCGTGACCGTCTTGGGGTCCACGCGGAACAGGGCTGCGACCTCGGCGGGGGTAAGCAGCGTCTCGCCCGACGACTGGTCCCGCTTCATCCCGTTACCCTCCTTACCTGGGGCCCTTCCTGAGGTGTCCCCAGATGTCCCATTCGTACTCGCGACCCTGATTGTCGGCCCTGCGTCCGACCGTCGCTATAGCCTTTTCGGAGCATTTCCGGTGGTACTTGAGTGCGAGCAATGAGATAGTCACTATGAGGCTATCGCGGCTCTCACCCTACTTTGCTGGCTCCTTCACCTTAAACGAGAAGTCTCCCCTTTTGTTACGGAAGACCCTTACCCTCGGTTCGTTCCCTAATTCCTCGAGGACCATTTCCGCAGGTGGAAGGCCCTTTCAGTTCCAAGCTTCCCGCCGGCGCACCCCCGCCCACCGCTCGGCGGCCACCATGTAGTGGGCCGAGGCCCGGTCGCCGTCGCCTTCGGACAGGGCCTTGATCGAGGACCAGATCTCGTGCGCAGTGCGATCCCGTTCGAGCTCGCCGGCCGGGAACAGGGTGCCGACCGGGCCGTAGTCGAGGACGAGGACGCCCGCCGGGTCGAAGTCCTCGAGCCACCGCGCCAGTCCGGCGACCGGTGCGATGATCCCCGGGTTCGGGAGCATCTCCCGGACGATCTCGAGGGCCCGGGCCGCGCGCTCCGAGCCCGCCCGAACGATCGTCTCGTATCGGATCGACCGGTCGTCGTCGACCATCTCGCGCTCGGCGTCGTCGAACGGCACGAACCAGTGGAGCGGCACTTCCCAGGTGCTCTCGAGCACGTGGTTGCGCCAGGTGGGGTGCGTCGTGCGGATCGCTTCGATGCCGTCGGCGGCGCGCTCGACCTCGTCGTCGGGCATGAACGACGTCACGATCTCGGCCGGGATCGAGCGGCGGAACGCGAGCAGAGACGCGAGCAGCCGCAGCTTCGTCCGGTGCGGGCACACATACGTCGCTTCGCGCCGCTCGATCACGTCGGCGTGCTCGTTGTCGACGAGGGCGGTGGCGGTCTCTCCTCGCAAACCGTGCTCGCGCGACAGCAGGAGCGAATCGGAGGGGGGGACGGTTCCGCCCGCGACGTACCGTTCCCAGTAGGCGCGCTCGTTCGCCTCGAACGCAGCGAGCGGCTCGAAGACCTTGAGCGCGGCCGCAGGGACCATCTCAAAACGGATACTACCTCAGACCCCACCCTCTCCCCCGGGCGCTAGACTCGCTTCGTGCCCGAATCACGGCGTCGCCGCGCGTACTCCACCGGGAGCGCCACGGTCGACGAGAAGGTCCGCGCCCTCGTCGAGGAGTTCGGCGGGCACGACCCCGACCTCGCGTTCGAGATCATCGCCACCGCCCTGCGCCTGTCGAAGGACGACGTCGGGCGGCTCGATCGCAAGATCGTGAACTCCGCGCTCAAAGAGATGCGCTACGCGTTCCGCGTTTTCGCGCCCTACCGCCACGAGCGGAAGGTGACCGTGTTCGGGTCCGCGCGCTCCGCTCCGACCGACCCCGAGTACATCCAGGCGCGCGAGCTGACGAAACAGGTCGTTGCGCGCGGCTGGATGGTCGTCACCGGCGCGGGGCCCGGCGTGATGGAAGGAGCACAGGAAGGCGCCGGCGGTGAACGGTCGTTCGGCGTGAACATCCGCTTGCCGTTCGAGGCGCAGCCGAATCCGTTCATCGCCGAGGATCCGAAGCTCATCAACTTCAAGTACTTCTTCACGCGCAAGCTCATGTTCATCAAGGAAGCGGACGCGTTCGTGCTTCTTCCCGGTGGTTTCGGCACGCTCGATGAAACGTTCGAGCTGCTGACTCTGATCCAGACGGGCAAGAGCGACCTTCACCCCATCGTGCTTCTCGATCCGCCGGGCGGGACGTTCTGGAGCAGCTTCCAGCAGTGGATCGACGACCGGCTGACCGGCGGCGGTTTCGTGTCGGCCGAGGACCGTTGTCTCTACCTCTGCACAGACTCGATCTCCGAAGCGGTCGACGAGATCATGAACTTCTACCGCGTCTACCACTCGCAGCGCTTCGTCGGCGGGCGCCTGATCCTGCGCCTGAAGGCGATGCCCGATGAGACGGCGCTGAAGCAGCTCTCCGAGGATTTCGCCGACATCCTCACGCAGGGCACCGTTGAGCCTCTCGATTGCAGCGCGGAGGAGCTCCGGGACGACGACGTGCCCGACTTGCCGCGTATCGGGCTGTGGTTCGATCGCATGAGATACGGCCGGTTGCGTCTCCTCATCAACCGCCTCAACGAGCTACCCGTCGGTAACGCTACCGCGCAGTAACGCACGACCTGGGCTGTTCACGAACACGCGCGAAATTACCGAGAAGTAACGGCTTTTATCCGCTTGGCATCCCCGCAGGTTTCTGTATGGTGGTGCGCTGGGAGACGGAGGGGTGCCTATGAAGATCGAGAAGATGAGTCCCGACACGGCAGAGATCTGGTTGCGCATGGCGTTCTTCGCGGCCAACCCAGGGATCGAAGCAGAAGACGACTGGGGTATCGAGCTTCCGTACGACGCTGCGTCCGAGGCGACGCCTGACGTCGACGCTCTGGTGTTGCGGACCGTTTCGTTCTAACACACGAACGGTCTATGCCGGCCGCCCAGATACGGGCGGCCGAACCATTCTCGGCGACGGGTAACATGACCTCGTGAGCGTCTTCGAATTGCTCGGCGACGAGTACGAGACGATCAGCTTCTCGCACGATCCCGCGTCCGGGTTGCGGTGCATCATCGCGATCTACTCCACGGCGCTCGGGCCGGCGCTCGGCGGCACGCGTTTCTGGCCGTTCGAGAGCGAGGACGCGGCGCTGCGCGACGTGCTCCGGTTGTCGAAGGCAATGGCCTACAAGGCGGCGGCCGCGGACCTCGACCTCGGTGGCGGCAAGGCGGTCGTCATCGGCGACGCGCGCACCCAGAAGACGCCCGAGCTTCTGCGCGCGTACGGGCGGGCCGTGGATCGTCTCGGCGGCGCGTACATCACGACGGCCGACGTCGGAACGACGTCCGCCGATATGGACGTGATCGCGCAAGCGACGCGCTACGTGACCGGGCGCTCCGGCACGTCGGGCGATCCCTCGAAGGTCACGGCCTTCGGCGTGTGGCACGGGCTCAAGGCCGTGGCCGAGGAGCTGTGGGGTGAACCATCGCTCACCGGGAAGCACGTGGCCGTCCAGGGCATCGGCAAGGTCGGAGGCGGCGTCGTTCGCTATCTGGCCGAGGAAGGGGCGCAGCTGACGATCGCCGACATCGACGCGGTGGCGGCGCAGACCCTTGCGAGCGAGGTCGGGGCCGATGTCGCCCGAGCGGACGAGATCCTCTCGGTGCCGTGCGACATCCTTTCGCCGTGCGCGCTGGGTGCCGTCGTGAACGATGCGACCCTCTCGGGGTTCAAGTGCCGTGCGATCGCCGGTGCCGCGAACAACCAGCTCGAACGTCCCGACCACGGAGCGGCGCTGACCGAAGCCGGGATCCTCTACGCCCCCGATTACGTGATCAACGCCGGCGGCCTGATCAACGTCGAGGACGAGCTGCACGGTTACGACGGGGAGCGCGCCCACGCGAAAACCGCCGCGATCGCAGATCGTCTCCGCAATGTTTTCGAACGCGCGCGGACGCAGGGAACGACGACCGCCGCCGCGGCCGATGCGATCGCGGAAGAGCGGATCCGGGCCACGCGAAAGCGCTAACGCACGATCTGCCCGTTCGGACATTGGAACTTTCCCCCGTTTAGCTTGCATTGGACCGGGTAACCAATCCGACGCCGGTCTCACGCGGGGATCTCAACGTGTCGACAGCGATACGCGTCAAACGCTCGACCCTTCGCGCGCTCGCACTCGTGGCACCCCCCGAGGACGCTTCGCCGCCCGCAACGTGGAAGCTCATGGAAAAGAACGGCCGACGCGGGCGCGGGAAAGCGGCATCGCCGGACGGCGCGACTGACATCGGAACGCTTCTGCGGACCACACGCCGGCGCCGCCGGATCAGCCTCGAGAAGGCAGCCCGGGAGACGTGCATCCCCCGGCGCTATCTCGAAGCGCTCGAGAGTAACGAACCGGCCTCCGCGTTCCCCGGCATGACGTACGCGCGTGGCTTCCTTCGGGCCTACGCGCGGTACCTGCGCTTCGCCGACGAACGCGAGCTCCTGGCTCTCTTCGAGCCCGACGTGCCGGCCCCGATCGAGATCCCGGCCGAAGCCGTCCCTGCCCCCGACGCGGCGCGGCGACGGCGGACGCGGCTCATCGTCCTCGCGCTGTTCCTGGCCGTGGCGATCGCCTCCGTCGCGACGGGCGACCGCTCCCACCCGGTGCGGGCGAGTCTCCCTGCGCCGCTCCCGACCACCGTGACGGCCCCGGCCGTCGAGCCGAACGCCGTGGCGCCGCTTGTGCCCGTCGCGTCATCGACGCCCTCCGTCACGCTCGAGGTCTCTGCCGGCGCGAGTTGGATCCGCGTGATCGCGGACGGCGCCACGATCTTCCCCGGCCGGACCGTCGCGTCTCTCACGCAGGAGTTCTCGGCCCGGCGGACACTTGCGATCGTGGCCGGGAACGCCGCAGCGGTTCGGGTGTTGTTCGACGGCGCGTGGCAGGGGCCGCTCGGCCAAGCCGGTCGGGTCGTCCGCATCACGGTGACGATGTCCGGTGGCGTCCCCGTCCTTCGCGTGACGCCGGTCCGCTAGAGCGCGCTTTCCTGGAGGGGCCCCGCCGCCCTCGGTTATGGTTGGCGCGTGACCGAACCCGACGCGATAGCGAAGCGGGCGAAGAAGGTCCTCACGTCGGCCGGGATCAAGGATGCTCCCGTCGACCTCGAGCGCGTCCTCGCCTACCTGCGGCTACACCACGAGCGTCCGTGGCACCTGTCCGCGGACGTCTGGGAGGGGCTCACGCGCCGCACGCGCGGGCGCACCCGCCTGAAGGCGCAGGAACGCGCGCCGACCTCGCGCGAACGCTGGCGACTCGCGCACGAGATCGGGCACCACGTTCTGCACGGCGATCAGCCTGTGCCGCGGCAGGTGCAGTGGGAGAAGAACGAGCTCGAACACGAAGCCGACATCTTCGCGGCGGAGCTACTGATGCCCGCCGGCCAACTCGAGAAAGTGGTCAAGGGCTACGAGGGGCGCATCGACATCGAGGGGGCTGCGCGGACCTTCCGGGTCGGGCGGCAGGAGATGGAGAAGCGCCTGCGGCAGCTGGGACTCCTGCGTGGCGAAGTGTTGGGGCGTATGTGAGGCCTCCGTTGACGCCGTTCGCGGACGTCGGTGACCATGAGTGAGACCGCGGCGATCCCGCGGGTAGGACGTGTGGCGAGCCCGGCGGCGATCCCGGCCGAGCGAGGAGGATCTGAATGAAGGGCCCCAAGCGGGGGTTCGTCGACCCCGCGTCCGTCCCGACGGAGACGGTTCAGATCCTCGCTCCCGACGGGACGCTCCTCCCCGACGCGGAGTTCGAGCCGGACCTCAAGAAGGACGACCTCCTCGAGATCTATCGCCTGATGGTGCTGGCGCGCCGCGCCGACCAGGAAGGCACGAACCTCCAGCGCCAGGGCGAGCTCGGCGTGTACACACCGCTGCTCGGCCAAGAGGCGGCGCAGGTCGGGACCGGCTACGCCCTCGACGAGGGAGACTGGATCTTCCCCTCGTACCGCGAGCTGGCTCTGGCGATGATGCGGAAGATCGATCCTGTCGACGTCATGCACCTGTTCCGCGGGACTTGGCACGGCGGGTTGTGGGACGTGAAGGAACATCGCTTCGCGCTCTACGCCGTGCCCGTCGGCACGCAGACGCTGCACGCGGCCGGGTTCGGGATCGCCTCGAAGCTCGACGGCGCGACAACCGTGGCTCTCGGGTGCATGGGTGACGGCGCGACGTCGGAGGGCGATTTCCACGAGGGCTTGAATTTCGCCGGCGTGTGGCGCGCGCCGGTCGTGTTCCTGTGCCAGAACAACCAGTACGCGATCTCGGTCCCGGTCGTGAAGCAGACGGCAGCGCCGACGATCGCGGTCAAGGCGCTCGGCTACGGCTTCCCGGGCGTGCGTGTCGACGGCAACGACGTGCTCGCGTGCTACGCGGTCGCGAAGGAAGCGGTGGATCGCGCCCGCGAGGGCGGCGGTCCGACTTTGATCGAGGCGGTTACGTTCCGGATGGGGCCGCACTCGACGGCCGACGACCCTACGCGCTATCGCGGCGACGAGGAGATGAAGCGCTGGGAGGCACTCGACCCCATCGCGCGCTTCAGGAAGTACCTCGAGAACGAAGGCGTCCTCACAGAGGAGTTCGTCGCGAAGGTTGAGGCCGAAGGGAAGGAAATCGCCGCGCATATCCGCGCCGAGATCGTTGGGGCCGGGCCGCGGCCTGCACACGAGCTTTTCGAACACGTCTACTCCGAGGAACCCGAAACGCTGCGCCGCGAGGAATGGCTGTTGTCCGAAGAGCTGGCCGCGCGGAGCGAGGAATAGGCATGCCGACCGTCACGATGGCCCAGGCCCTCAACGAAGCCATGCGGTACTGCATGCGCAACGATCCGCACGTCGTCATCCTCGGCGAGGACGTCGGCAAGCTCGGCGGCGTCTTCCGTGTGACCGACAAACTGTGGGAGGAGTTCGGAGAGGAGCGCGTCCTCGACACACCGCTGGCGGAGTCGGGGATCGTCGGAGCGGCGATAGGTATGGCGATGTACGGCCTGAGGCCGATCTGCGAGATGCAGTTCGACGGCTTTACCTACCCCGCGTTCGAGCAGATCGTGTCGCACGTCGCGAAATACGGCTCGCGCTCGCGCGGCCTGATGCGTCTGAACATGGTGATCCGCATCCCGTTCGGCGGCGGCATCGGCGCGGTCGAGCATCACTCGGAGAGCCCCGAGGCGTACTTCACGCACACGGCCGGGTTGAAGGTCGTGACGCCGTCGACGCCGGGGGACGCGTTCTCGTTACTGGTGCAGTCCATCGAGGATCCCGACCCGGTGATCTTCTTCGAGCCGAAGCGACGCTACTGGATCCGCGAGGACGTCGAGCTGAAGCCGAACGGACTTCCGATCGGAAAGGCGCGCGTGTTGCGCGAGGGGACCGACGTGACGCTCATCACGTACGGACCGACGGTGCGGACGTGTCAGGACGCGTGCGAGGACGCCGAGGCCGACGGGGTTGCCATCGAGCTGATCGACCTGCGATCGCTGGTGCCGCTAGACCTCGAGACGATCCTCGAGAGCGTCAAGAAGACCGGCCGTGCCGTCGTCGTGCATGAGGCGCAGGTGACGAGCGGCTTCGGCGGCGAGATCGCCGCGCGGATCATGGAGGACGACTTCCTGTCGCTCCAGGCGCCGGTCATCCGTGTCGGCGGCTTCGACATCCCGTACCCGCCGGCGAAGCTCGAAGACGTTCACCTGCCCGACGTCGACCGTGTGCTGGACGCGGTGGATAAGGTGCTGAACTACTGATGGCCGGCGACGTCCGCGAGTTCAAGCTTCCCGACCTCGGCGAAGGCCTCGAGGAGGCCGAGATCGTCTCCTGGCTCGTGAAGGAAGGCGAGGAGGTCGAGCTCAACCAGCCGATCGTCGAGGTGGAGACCGAGAAGGCTCTCGTGCAGATCCCGTCGCCGTACGCGGGCGTGATCGAGAAACTGCACGGTGACGTCGGCGATCGCGTGAAGGTCGGCGCGCCTCTGGTGTCGATCAAGACGTCGTCCGACGCGCCGGAGGCGGGGAAGCGTCGCGAGGTTCTCGTCGGCTACGGCCCGGAGGAAGAGGGGTCGCGGCGGCGGCGGCGCAAGAAGATCGGCAAGGCGCCCGGCTCCGAACAGGAGGCGGAACCGGAGCCCGAGGCGGAGCCGGCTCTGCCGGCGAAGGCTCTCGCCACGCCGCCGGTGCGGAAGCTCGCGAAAGAACTCGGCGTCGACATCGACGCGGTCCGGGGCTCGGGGCCCGAC
>JBASRP010000140.1:0-4888 GCA_049273905.1 Actinomycetota bacterium | reverse complement strand
CACTTCGGTCAGGAGCATCGCGATGCTGGAATTTCCGGCCATCCCGATTCCGTCCCACGCGCCGTCGAACGCGACGCCGCGCATTTCCGGTGTCACGACGATCACGTCGAGGCCGTCGCCGTCGGTCGCGTTCACGAGGACGGGATAGAGGCTCGCGTGTCCCCCGCTCGTCACGAAGCTCTTGCGTCCAGACAGGATGAACGAGCCGTTCTTGCTCGTCGCGGTGATCTCCGGCGCGTAGAAATGCGCGCCGGTACCGCGCTCGCTGAACGCGAGGGTCGCGATCGCGTCGCCGTTCGCCGCGGGCCGCAGCCACCGTTCCCCTTGCTCCTTCGTGGCCTTCGCCGCGATGACAGCGGTTCCGCACGCGTGCATGAGGTAGCACATCGCGGTCGAAGCGCACCCCCAGCCGAGCGCTTCGGTCACGGCCACGAGGTCGGACAACGTGCCGCCGTGTCCACCGTGCTCTTCGGGGACGAGCAGACCCGCGAGGCCGTCTTTGGAGAGCGTGGCGAGATTCTCGGCCGGATATCGCCGGTCCCGATCGATCTCGACGGCACGAGAACGGAGCTCGGCGCTCGCCGCGGCGCGCGCCCGTTCTTCAACCGTGAGCATGTTTCTCCCTTCTCCTCACATGAAATTGGGGGTGTGTAGCTCGGATATCGCCTGCGCGGTCGCTTGGTCGAGGCCGATCTGGAGCATCCGGCGGATCCGGTACTCGTGCATGGATCGATAAAGGTCGTCGACCGACGTCAGGCTGCGCGCCACCGACCGTCCCGTCGACGTCGCCGCGAGGATGGCAAGCGACTCTTTCACCATCGGGTTGGTCCCGCTGGTCGCTTGCAGCGCGGCCGAGCGCTCTTCGGCCGCGGCGACGAGATCTTCCGCGCGGGCGGGCTCAGCGCGCAGGCGGGCGCGTGCGTGTGCGATCCCGTAGGCGACGTGGCGGCCTTCGTCGAGGCGCGCGCGACGGACGACGTCGGCGGTGACCGGATCGGGCGCGTGGCGTTCGATGAACTCGAGCAGGTCCAAGAACGTTCCTTCGCCGAGGACGTGCAAGAGGAAGCTCGACCGGAAGTAGTCCTCCTGGATCAGAAGGCCGTAGAGGGAGTGCTCGGTGAGCGCGGCCGCGTACTGCAAGCCGCCCCCGTTCGCGAGCGCGCGCTTCGTGAAGGCCTCGATGTGGCGCGCCTCGTCGTTGATCACCGTTGCGAGGAAGAGCACGACCTCGACGAACTGTGCGTTGATCCGCGGGAGGAACTTCGCCGGGATATACAGCGCGGCGTACTCGTTCTCCGCCAGGAACGTCATCAGCTGACAGACGGCCCACTCGACACTTTCGTCGAGGTGCGGCAGCGCCGACCAGGCGATGTCCGTCGTGGCGTTCCACTGCTGGCTCTTCGCCTGCTCGTAGAGGTCGCCGAGGTTTTCCGCCCAGACATCGTCTTTCCGGTTGAGCGTGAACGGGTGATCGGGCATCCCCGATTCCGGGACGGCGCCACGCGGGACGAAGCCGTAATAGGCGGGTGCGTCGTCGGGGACCGCGCCGGCGCGCCCGGTGAGCCAGTCGCGCACGTCGACGCCCCCCGTCTCGCGCAGCGGGACGCGGACGCCCCAGTCGGGACGCTCGTGTGGGATGCCGGTCTTACGGACGAGGAAGCGCGTGTGGTCGCCGGCGTCGAGAGACGCCAGGAGCTCGTTACGGCTGAGCCGGCACCAGGAGGAGATGTCTTCGGACGGGCCCGGCGAGGCGGTGCGAACCTCGATCACGTCGCCGGACGCCGCGCGCTCGACCGCGTTGCGGAGGAACATCAGAACGCCCGCGTCGGACTCGCGGGCGTCGATCACCGCGACCGGCTCGACGGCGTCGACGTCGAACCCGGTCGCTCTCATGACCGAAGCCACCCGGACCGGGCGGCACGAGGAGTGATCACGGCGTCCTCACCGCCTTGAGCCGCTCTCCGGCGGCGTGGAGCGTTTCGAGCTTCTTGCAGAACGAGAACCGCAGCTTCGTGCGGCCGAGCTCGGGACGAGAGTAGAACGACGAGCCGGGCACCGACGCGACGCCGACCTCGGCGGTGAGATGTCTCGCCGCTTCCACGTCGTCGTCGAATCCCAGCCCGGAGATGTCGGTCATTATGTAGTAGGCGCCGTACGGCTTGTAGGTCTTGAAGCCGGCGCCCTCGAGGATCCCGAGCATCAGGTCGCGCCGCTCGAGGTACTCAGCGGCGAGCTCTTCGTAATAGGACTCCGGGAATCCCATCGCCACGGCCCCCGCCTCCTGCAGCGGCGCCGCGGCGCCGACCGTCAAGAAGTCGTGGACCTTGCGGATCCCGTTCGTGAGGTCCGGCGAGGACACCGACCACCCGACGCGCCAGCCGGTGACTGAGTACGTCTTCGACAGCGCGTTGATCGCGACCGTGCGGTCCTCCATGCCGGGCAGCGTGATCAACGGAACGTGCGAGTGACCTTCGTAGGTCATGTGTTCGTAGATCTCGTCGGTGAACGCGACCACGTCCCACTTCTGGCAGAGCTTCGCGATGGCCTCGAGCTCCTGGCGCGTGAATACCTTGCCGGTCGGGTTGTTCGGCGTGTTGAGGATGATCCCGCGGGTGCGTTCGTTGAACGCAGCGGCGAGCTCGGCTTCATCGAAGGTCCAGTCGGGTTCGTGCAGCGTCACGTAGCGTGGGGTCGCGCCGGACAGGATCGCGTCGGGCCCGTAGTTCTCGTAGAAGGGTTCGAAGACGACGACCTCGTCGCCGGGATCGACGATCGCCATGATCGCGGCGATCATCGCTTCGGTCGAGCCGCACGTGACGCACACCTGCGCATTGGGATCGACGCTGATGCCGTACGTGCGTTCGAACTTCGCGGCGATCGCCTCGCGGAAGTTCTGCGCGCCCCACGTGATCGCGTACTGGTTGATGTCCGCGTCGATGGCGGCCTTGGCCGTGTCCTTCAGCGCCTGTGGACACGCGAAGTCGGGGAATCCTTGCGCGAGATTGATCGCGCCGTGCTTGATCGCGAGCCGCGTCATGTCGCGGATCACCGACTCGGTGAACGACGCCGCCTTCTGCGATATCCGGATCTCGCCCATCAGTGGAACGCCTTCGGGAAGAGCGGCCGAAGCCGTTCGAGGACCTCGCCGTTGGTCGTGAAATGGATCGCCGTCAGGCCGAACGCGCGCGCGCCCTCGACGTTGACGTCGATGTCATCGACGAACGCCGCGCGTTCTGGCGACACGCCGAGGCCCTCGCACGCGAGGTGATAGATCTTCGGATCGGGCTTCCGGACGCCGACCTCGCTCGAGTCGACGACGAAGTCGAAGAGATCGGCGGGATACAGGTCGCGCCAGCCGCCCCACTCCTTCACGTTGTTCGTGAGGAGCCCGACCTTGTAGTGCGCGTGGATGTTCCTGGCCGCGTCGATCATCTCCGTGTTCGGGCGTATGCGACCCCACAACTTCTTGCGGACCTCGACGGGGTCGGCCGGCATCGTGACGGTGCTGCCCATCTCGGCGACGCGCGAGCCGAGACGGCGATAGTACTCGGCCTCGCTGATCTTTCCGGTCTCGAGCAGGTGGAAGTCGGCCTCGCCGTCCTGCTGCTTGTAGTGGTCGCGGAAGGCTTTCTGCAGTTGTCCCGGCTCCAGACCGAGCTCCTCCTCGAAGCCTTTGAACGATTCGAGGATGGGCGTCGTGAGCACGCCGCCGAGATCGAAGATCGCGGCGTCGAGCTCCCCGGGCGCGTGGTCGGGCACGGCCGGGAGTGTACCGACACCGTCGGGTACGATGCCTCCGATGCCGCTGCAGATCGTCCACGCCGACGTCGAGAAGTACATGCGCACGCTCGAGGCGCGGCACGACGAACCGGTCCTTCTGGAGATGGAGAAGGAAGCGGAGGAGCGCGGCTTCCCGATCGTCGGCCGGCTCGTCGGCGTCACGCTCGAGGTGCTGGCCCGCGCGATCGGCGCGCGGCGCGTCTTCGAGCTCGGGTCCGGCTACGGGTACTCCGCGTACTGGTTCTCGCGCGCCGCCGGCGAAGACGGGGAAGTTCACTGCACCGACGGCGACCCGGAGAACGAGACGAAGGCCTCCGAATACCTCACCCGCGCGGGTCTGTGGCCGCGCGTTCGCTACCACGTCGGCGATGCCGTCGATTCGCTGGCGACCGTCGCCGGCGAATTCGACATCGTTTACAACGACATCGACAAGCACGGCTACCCCGACGCCTGGAAAGCCGCGCGCACGCGGGTGCGCATCGGCGGTTTCTACATCTGCGACAACGTCCTGTGGTCGGGCCGCGTGACGGAGGAGGAACCGAAGGACGACGTGCGGCCGGGATGGACCGAGGCGATCAAAGAGCACAACCGCTTGATCTCAGAGGACGAGGACTACCTCTCGACGATCGTCCCGACGCGCGACGGCGTGATGGTCGCGATCCGCTTGCGCTAAGTGTTGTCGAGGTACTCCGCGATCCCGGTCGTCTCTCGGCCGTTCATCCGGAAGCGCGTCAGGCCTTCGTGGATGCGGGTGGCGCCAACCTTTAGAGGGATGACCGAGCCGACCTCTCCTTCGATCTTGTAGATCTCGCCCTCGACGTCCGTCGCCGCGATCGTCAGCGTGCGGTGGAAGGTTCCCTCGTAGGTCGTGTCCAGCTCGAAGCCTTTCATCTTGATCGTTCGCCCGTCGCGCCACGCCCAGCCTGCTTGGACTTCGCGGCCCGAGAAGAGAACCGAATGCACGCCGATCGCCAGGTCGTCGCCGAACGGGATCGAGAACCAGCGCCAGCCCCAGGGCGCACTCCAGTCACGCGGGCCCCAGGAGCGATCGCGCAGCCCGATGCCCTCGACGGCTACGAGCAAATCGCCCGCTCGGATCGATCCACGT
>JBASRP010000137.1:0-4315 GCA_049273905.1 Actinomycetota bacterium | reverse complement strand
TACTTCGTGAGGAACTCGCCCGTGATGTCGCCGTAGTGAGCGTTGTCTTTCGTCAGCACGCGGGCCGGCCCGCGCACCAGCGCGGCCGAGACGCCTTTGTACCCGAGCAACGCCGCCTTCCCCGTCCGTCGCACGTTGGCCACCTTCACCGAGTCGCTCTCACACCACGCGTAGACCTTGCCGCCGTAGACGATGACCTCGACCGGCACTGCGTGCGGCGTCCCATCCTTGCCGACCGTCGCGAGCACGGCGAGAGGGCGCTCGGCGAGGAACTCATGCCAGTCCACACCGCTACCCGTCCTTCTTCATGATCACGACGGTCCCGACCTGCATCAGGTCGCCCCACGCTTGCGCGAGACCGCGCTCGGGCGAACCCGGCAGCTGACGCTTGCCGGCTTCACCGCGCAGCTGCCAGAAGAGCTCGGCGATCTTCATCAGCCCGGCCGCGGCGATCGGGTTCCCGACGCCGAGCAGCCCGCCGGACGGGCACGACGGCAGATCGCCGTCGCGGTTGAGCACGCCGTCGCGCATCGCCTCCGGCGCCTTGCCCTTGTCGAAGAGCATCAGTCCCTCGAGGTGGTGGAGCTCCTTGTAGTCGAACGGGTCGTAGGGCTCGACGAAGTTGATCTGCTTGCGCGGCTCGGTGATGCCGGCCATGTCGTACGCCATGCGCGCGGCGTTGGCGACATATTCCGGGTAGTAGAGGTCGCGGTTCGTCCAGTAGGCGGTGTCGAGCTGCCAGCCGACGCCGTCGATCCAGACGGGTTTGTCGGTCACGCGCTTCGCGACGTCCTCCGCGGCGAGCACGATCGCCACCGCGCCGTCGGACACAGGCGACACGTCGAGGCGCTGCACCGGCCACGCGAGGACCTCGGAATCCAGCACGTCCTGAACGGTGATCGTCGCGTCTCCGAGGAGGGCGGCAGGATGGTCGGCCGCGTTCCGCTTGTTCTTCACGCTCACGGCCGCGATGTCTTTCTTCTCGATCCCGTGGACGGCCATGTAGCGCTGCATCTCGAGCGCGAAGATCCAGAGCAGGTTCGGCCCGAGCGCGCGCTCGGTGAAGTTGTCGAAGATCGTGATGAACGCGCCTTGCGGGTGGGGCTGCGTCGAGGACATCTTCTCCTCGCAGACGACGAGGACGACGTCGGCGAGACCGGACGCCACCGTATACCAGCCTTGGATCGGGGTGAAGACGCCGGTGCCGCCGCCGACGTAACCGCGCATGAACGGCTTCCCCCAGGCGCCGGATCCGTCCGAGAGGTACTCGCCCTTCATGTGCACGCCGTCGAACGCGTCCGGCGCGGATCCGAGGCAGACCATGTCGACGTCTTTGAGCGTGAGCCCGCAGGACTCGAGCGCCAGCGAGGACGCCTCCCACGCCAGCTCCTTGCCGGTCTCTTGCGCGCGGCGGACGAACTTGGTCATGCCCGCGCCGACGACTCCAACCTTCCGGCCCATCAGTGAGACATCCCTTCTGTCGTCGCGCGTTCGAAGATCTGCAACATGTTCCCGTCGGGGTCGCGGAACGATACGAAACGCCCGTACCCCGGAACCTCGTTGACCTCCCCTTCGAACCCGATGTCGCGCCCGCGGAGCGCCGTCATGACGCCCTCGAGGTCGTCGACCTCGAACACGACGGTCGCCCCTTCCTGCGGCGGCGCGTGTCCCTCGCGCGTCCCGTGCAGCGCGACGGTCGTGCCGCCGACGTCGAATTCGGCCCAGTCCTCGCCCATGCGCGCGCGCAAGGAGAGGCCGAGCACGTCGCGGTAGAAGCCCACGCTCGCGTCCATGTCCTTCGTCCAGTAGTGCGCGTTGTCCACCCGCTTCAGCATCGGTCTCATGCGGCGAAGATCGCCACGGCCCCGGTCGAGGACGGCACGCCGCGCCACGACGCCGCGAGCGCGGTCTTCGCGTTGCGCACCTGTCGCTTGCCGGCGTGGCCTCGCAGCTGCACGACGCACTCCATCGCCTGGGCGAGTCCGTTCGCCTCGAAGAGGTTCCCCCGCCCGAGCAGACCGCCGGACACGTTGACCGGCAGGGCGCCGTCGCGCTCGGTCGCGCCCTGCTCCGTCATCCCGCCGGACTCGCCGGGCTTCGCGAGGCGCAGCGCCTCGAGATGCTGGAGCTCCTTGTACGCGTAGCCGTCGTTGACCTCGGCGAGAGAGATCGTCCGCGCGGGGTTCTTGATGCCGGCCAGTGCGTACGCACGCTCGGCGGCGAGCGCCATGTAACGCGCCTCCGTCCACGAGCGGCTCTCGAGCGACGGCGCGTCCTGCGACCAGCCGACCCCGGTCACCCAGATGGGGGTGCCGGACAGTCGCTTCGCCGCTTGCTCGGACGCGAGCACGAACACCAACGCGCCGTCCGCGCGCCCGGCGATCTCCGCGCTGCGCAGCGGCGACGCGACCATCGGCGACGCCAGGACCTGTTCGATCGTCGAGGCCGCGGGGTACGCGGCCACCGTGTTGTCGAGGGCGTTACGTCGGTTCTTCACGACGACGCGCGCGACCTGTTCCTCGTTCGCCTTTGACGTCTCCATCCAGCGGCGCATCTCCAGGCCGGCGACGTAGGACGGATGGACGGCGAGCGGGCGGTTGACGACGGGGTCCTGCGCGAAGTCGATGATGCGGTCGAGCGTCAACACGTCCGAGATCTTCGAGTGACCTTCGACGGCGACGACCTCCGCGATCCCCGAGCGGATCAGCATGACGCCGGTCGCGAGCCCGTGGAGGCCGTCCCCCGTGATCGTGTGCATCGGCCGCATCGCGGCGCCCACCTGGTCCGGGGTATATTCGTCGAAGATCGAGGTTCCCTCGAGGAAGTCCTCGGCGACGGTGACGAAGTTGTCGATGTCCTTGCGCGCATCCACGCCGGCGTCCGCGTAGGCGCGCTGGGCCGCCTCGAACGTGAGCTCCTTGTAGGAGATCCCGGCGGTGATCGGCGCGAAGCCGGCAGAACCGACGCCGACGACGGCGACGCGATCGGATGCGGGCACAGGTCCTCTCTTCCGGGAAGGATGAGCGCCTTTACGACGCGGGCGGAATCTACCAGCGGCCTCCGAGCAGCGGCAACGCGCTTCCCGGGCTCCCTGCCCGAAAGGGCGGTTCGGGCAGACTTGGTTCCGGAGCGCAACCGGAGCGGGCTCCCCGGTGTCGTTCAGTGCGTCCGCTCGGATCCGAGGAGGAAGAGATGAGCAAGAAGCTGCTGCTTGTGGTCCTGGCTGTCGCCACGGCCGCCTGCGCGAAAGGCACGACCGCCGGCCCCGCGGCCGGTCCGGGGAACACGCTACCGGCGACGCCGGCGTCGTCCACACCCACCGCATCGCCGGGCACGACGCGCGTGACGATCTACTACCTGGCCTCCGGTACCAGCAGGGCCTACCTCGCGCCGGAGCGTCACACCATCGCGCGGACCCCGGCGATCGCGAAAGCCGCGCTCGCGGAGCTCGTGCACGGAACCGCGCAAGACCCGGATCACACGACGCCGTTCCCGTCCACCGCGACGATCAACGCCGTCACGATCAGCAACAAGGTCGCGACCGTCGATTGGAGCGCCGAGGTCTTGACGGCGAGCGCCGGCGCCGAGACCGAGAAACTCGGGATCCAGTCCATCGTGTACACGCTGACCGAGTTCCCGACGATCACGAAGGTGCGCTTCACCGTCGAGGGCAAGGCGAGCGGCACCGCGTCGAACGGCCGTGCGATCGAGGACTTCTGGGGTCACGAGGGTCTGATCGGGCAACCCTGGGACCGCGATCCGCAGATCGACGTGCTCGCCCCGATCACTCTGTGGACGCCGCTCGATGGGTCACGCTCGGACGGCACGCTGAAACTGACCGGCGAGGCGTCGACCTTCGAGGCGAACGTCGGCATCATCCTCCGGAACGCCGCGGGGAAGGTGGTCAAGCAAACCTCGACGACCGCGTCGATCGGCGCGCCGGACCGCGGGACCTACTCGGCGATGATCACCTTCGCGCCGCCGGCCGGTGCTCAGACCTGGACGCTCGAGGTAAGCGAGGACAGCGCGAAGGACGGATCGGTCGTCTTCCGGGAGACCAGATCGATCAGGGTCGGCTGAGCGACGGTTCAGGAGAGCCGTCGCGCGCGCGGCCGGTTCTTCGAGATCTTTAGGTCGAACGGATCATTGACCGGCGCGGACGCTCCGGTACTTTGAGCCTCGAGATGTTGTGTCCGCAGTGTCGCCGCATGGTGGGCAAAGACGGCTATTGCCCGATGGGTCACCTCGCGCGTCCGGAGCTCCAGGTCCCGAAGGAGCGGCCGGCCGGTCCGCCGGACGTGCCGCCGCCTCCGCC
>JBASRP010000136.1:0-3223 GCA_049273905.1 Actinomycetota bacterium | reverse complement strand
CTCGAGGTGCTCCTTCTGCTCGTCGGCCTCGACGCGGCCAGGGTCAACCCGGCGAACGGCGCGGCCCTCGGCGTTTAGGGCGGCGCTCCTCCAGACAAGGCCGAGAAAGGCATATCCCCTGCTCACGAGGGGTCGGACGGCCCCGGCGTGGAGCATTTAGGGTTTGAGAATGTGCTCACAAGCTTCTAGAATCGGAGGGCAGGCACCCTTCCGTGGGGCCCGACGTCGGAGAATCCCGTGAGAGAGCGCGCGATCCCAGAGGCCACGGTCGCCCGCCTTCCGCTGTACCTCCGCAGCCTCTTCGAGATGACCGAACGAGGCATCCACACGGTCTCGAGCGAGTCGCTCGCGTTCTCGGCCGGCGTGAACTCGGCGAAGGTGCGGAAGGACCTCTCGTACCTCGGCTCGTACGGCACGCGCGGCGTCGGGTACGACGTCGAGTACCTCATCTATCAGATCTCCCGCGAGCTCGGTCTCACGCAGGATTGGAACGTGATGATCGTCGGCGTCGGTAACCTCGGTCACGCACTCGCGAACTACAAGGGATTCAGCGCACGCGGCTTCCGTGTCGTCGCGCTGGTCGACGCCGACGAGCGGAAGATCGGCGAGCAGGTGGGCGAGCTCGCGATCGAAGACTTCGAAGACCTCGAGCGCATCGCGAAGGAGCGGCAGGTGTCGATCGGCATCATCGCGACGCCGGCCGGCGCGGCGCAGGAAGCGGCCGACCGTCTCGCGGCCGCCGGCGTGAAGAGCGTGTTGAACTTCGCACCCGCCGTGATCCAGGTTCCCGACGACGTGTCGCTGCGGAAGGTCGATCTCTCGATCGAGCTCCAGATCCTTTCCTTCTACGAACAGCGCAAGTCGGCGCTGGAGGGCATCCGGCGCGGCAAGCGTCTGACCGGGAGCGCCGCGAAGTCCACGCGGCCATGACGACCGGCTACCCCGCGATCCTGCTCCTCGACGGTCGTCTGGCCGTCGTGATCGGCGGAGGCCACGTCGCCGAGCGCAAGGTCCGCACCCTTCTCGACGCCGGCGCGCGCGTCCGCGTCGTCGCCGAAGACCCGACGCGCGGGATCAAAGGGCGCGCGACGAAAGGCGAGATCGAGCTGCGCGAGCGTCCCTACGAGACCGGCGACCTCGACGGCGCGGCCGTGGCCGTGGCGGCGACCGACGACGAGGATGTGAACAAAGGCGTCTACAACGAAGCCACCGCCGCCGGGATCCCGGTGAACGTCGTCGACAACGTCGCGCTCTGCACGTTCATCGCGCCGTCGATCGTGCGGCGGGGCGATCTGGTCCTCGCGATCTCGACGGGCGGCAACGCGCCGGCGCTGGCGGTGCGCATCCGCGAGCGGATGGAGCGCGAGTTCGGCGAGGAGTACGCGCGCTTCCTCGAGTTGATGGGGGAACTGCGCGAGAGCGTCAAGGTCCCCGGCGATCAGGACGAGCGCGCGAAAGCCTGGTACCGGGTGATCGACTCGGACGTGATGGACCTCGTGCGCGCCGGAGAGGTGGAGCGCGCGCGGACGCGGGCAACGGAGCTTTTGCTCGGCAAAGACATGTGATCGTGGGTTCCAGGGGGGAATGAGATGTCGGTCCTCGTCGTCGGACTGACGTACCGCGCGGCGCCCGTCGGGCTGCTCGAGCGGTTCGCCTTCGACCCCTCGTCCCTCCCGAAGGCTCTGCACCAACTAACGTCCGGCGAACACGTCCGCGAGGGCGCCATCTTGTCGACCTGCAACCGCGTCGAGGTCTACGCGCTCGTCACCGGCTTCCACGCGGGTCTGGCCGAGCTCCGCCGCTTCCTGTCGGAGGCGCATCACGTCGACGTCGAGGAGGTCGGGCCGCTGCTCGAGTCGCGTTACGAAGAAGACGCGATCGAGCATCTCTTCGCCGTCGCGTCGGGGATCGACTCGATGGTCGTCGGCGAGCCGCAGATCCTCTCGCAGGTCCGGGAAGCCTTCCGGATCGCCGGCGAGGAGGGCGCGGCCGGGCCCGTCCTGTCGGCGCTCTTCCGGCAATCGCTGCGCGTCGGGAAGCGCTCGCGGACAGAGACGGCGATCGGCAAGACCGTGAAGACGTTCGCCGGCGCCGGCGCCGATTTCGCGCGCGCCGAACTCGGCTCGCTCGACGGCAAGACTGTCCTGGTCGTCGGCGCGGGGAAGATGAGCGACGTCGCCGCACGGCGGCTCGTGCGCGAGGGCGCGACGGTGCTCGTCGCGAACCGAACCCCGGCGCGGGCGCGCGCGCTCGCGCAGCGGGTCGGTGGAACGGATCTCCCGATCACATCGCTCGCCGAGGGCCTGACGCGGGCCGACCTCGTGCTCTCGTCGACGGGCAGCCCCGAGCCGATGATCACCCGCGACATGGTCGCGGACGCGATGGCCGCGCGCGGCGATCGCCGCCTGGTGCTTTTGGATCTGGCGGTCCCGCGCGACGTCGACCCCGAGGTGCGCTCGCTCGAAGGCGTCGCTCTGCGCGACCTCGACGACCTGCGCGCCGCGCTGATGCCCGGGCCCGAGCAACTAGCCGAGGTCGACAAGGTGCGGACGATCATCGCGGAGGAGGTTCCCCGGTTCACGCGCTGGCAGCGCGCGCATCACCTCGCGCCGCTCCTCGGCGCATTGCAGCAACGCGGCGAGGACGCGCGGGCACGCGAGCTGAAGCGCGCGGCGGCGCGGCTCGCCGAGCTGTCCGACCGCGAGCGCGAGGCCGTCGAGATGCTGACGCGCTCGATCGTGGCGAAGCTCTTGCACGGTCCGGTGTCCGCCGTGAAGCACAAGGCCGGGACGACGGAGGGCGAGGCGCTGGCGCGCGCGCTCAGGGAACTGTTCGACCTCGGCGACACCGAGCGATAGGCTTCGACCCCGATGCCGCGAAGCGTGTTGCGCGTCGGAACGCGAGGGAGCGCGCTGGCGCTCGCGCAGGCTGAGGGCGTCCGCAAAGCGATCTCCCAGGTCATCTCCCACCGCAACTTCGAACTCGTTCCGATCACGACGCGCGGGGACCTCCTGCCGGGCCCCATTCCCGCGGTCGGGAACAAGGGCCTTTTCGTCTCCGACATCCAGGAAGCGCTGGTCACAGGCAAGATCGACCTCGCCGTCCACAGCGCGAAGGACCTGCCGGCGATGGCCCCTGAAGGGGTGGTCCTGGCGGCGATCCCGCCGCGCGAGGATCCGCGCGACGCGCTGATCACGCGCCACGGCGCCGGGCTCGCCAAGCT
>JBASRP010000135.1:0-10341 GCA_049273905.1 Actinomycetota bacterium | reverse complement strand
GGTCGGGGTGGGTGGGTGGACGATCGAGTCGGGAGCGACGGTTTTCTTTGCGCCGTTCCCTCTCGTAGGCCTCGATCTCCTCCACGCCTTCGGTCCACATCGCGCGCACGTCGAGCGTGCCTTCTCGCTCCGCGCGCGCCAGCGCAGCGAGGTCCCAGGCGCGCTCGCAGTTGATCGACACGCCGCGCGCGCCGGACTTGTGCAACGTCCCGCGCGCGACGATCAGCCAGGAGTGGAAGACCGTCCAGGCGCAGTGCTCCTGGACGCTCTCGAAGACCGTGACGTCCACGAGACCGAACGCATCGTCGAGCGTGAGGAAGATGATCCGCTGCCCCGATCGGACGGCCGGGGTCTGCGACGCGACCTTCACCCCGGCGACCATCACCCGCTCCCCCTGCCGGCGCGCGCGAAGGTCGACGGCGCGCGTCACGCCGAGGCGATCGAACAGCCGGTCGTAGAAGGAGACGACGTGGCGGCTGACGTCGAGCCCGGTGACCTCGAGCTCGGCGCGCACGCGCTCGGCGTCGGTGTACGGACGGAGCCCCCAATCGACGGGCGCCTCGTCGACGACGAGCGCGACTTGCGCGGGCTCCGGTTTCGGCGCCGTCCTCTCCCAGAGGTCTTGGACCTTGAGGCGGAGGTCGCGCCGGCCGCCGAAGGCATCGAGCGCTCCCACGTGGATCAGATGTTCGACCGTCGGGCGGCTGAGCGCCGTACGGCGGCACAGGTCGACGAGGCCGGTGAACGGTTTCTCCGCCCGGGCGGCGAGGAGGGAGTCGATCTCGGCCGCCGAGATCCCGTCGATGTGCATGAAGCCGATCCGCACGCCGAACGCTCCGCCGGCCGTGCGTTCGATCGTGTACGCGCTGTCGCTCGCGTTCACGTCGAGCGGGAGGATCGGGATGCCCTCGTGGCGCGCGTCGTCGAGGATCGCGCGGCGCGGGTACATGCCCGGCTCGTGCGTGAGGACGCCGGCGTAGAAGGCCGCCGGGTGGTTCGCCTTCAGCCACGCGGACTGGTAGGTCGGGACGGCGAACGCCGCGGCGTGGGCCTTGCAGAAGCCGAAGGCGGCGAAGCTCGCGACCTCGTGCCAGACGGGGTCGATCTCACGGGCGCGCCAGCCGCGCTCGATCCCCTGCTCGTAGAACCACTCCTTTATAGCGGTCAGCTTCTCCTCGTCCTCGAGCTCGCGGCGGACCTGGTCGGCGAAGCCGAGGTCGCAGCCGGTGACGGCCGCGATCGCGAGCATCACCTGCTCATGGAACACGACGACGCCGAAGGACTCCTGCAGGAAGTCGCGCAGCGCGGGGTGCGAATACAGCGGATTGGCGAAGCCGTGCCGGCGGTTGAGGTACGGGTTGATCATGTCGGACCGCACCGGTCCCGGCCGGAAGAGCGAGATGTCGATGATCAGGTCGCGCCAGCGGGTCGGCTGGAACTTGCCGAGCAGCTCGCGCTGGCCGGGCGACTCGATCTGGAAGCAGCCGAGGGTGCGCGAGGCGCGGATCAGCTCGAAGGTGTTCTCGTCGTCGCGGGCGATGCGGTCGAGCTCCAGCCTCTCCCCCGTCGTGCGCGCGACCTCGCGGACGGCGTGGGTCATCGTCGAGAGCATGCGGATGCCGATCACGTCGAGCTTCAGAAGGCCCAGCGCCTCGACATCGTGCTTGTCGAACTGGATCATGCGGAAGCCGTTCGCCGACCGTTCGAGCGGCGAGCGCGTGACGATGTCGTGCGGCGTGATCAGGATCCCCGAGGGGTGCAATGCGAGGTGGCGCGGGAACGCGTCGAGCCGCTCCGCGACGCTGAACAGGAGGTCGAGCTGGCCGCGCCCGAGCGTCGTGCGCTTCAGCTCCGGGAGGTGGCCGAGGGCTTCGCGGATGTCGCCGGCGTTCGTGTGCGGGAACGCTTTCGCGACGAGGTCGACCTCGCCCTCGGGGTAGCCGAGCGCTTTGCCGACCTCGCGGATCGCGCCGCGCGCGCGATACGTGTCGACCATCGCCACGCACGCGACCTGCTCATCGGAGAACGCGGCGAGGATGTCGGCGTAGACCTCCTCGCGGCGCGCGCTCTCGACGTCGAGGTCCACGTCGGGCAGCTCGTTGCGGTACGGGTTGACGAAGCGTTCGAAGAGAAGGTGGTGCTCGATCGGATCGACCTCGCTCGTGCCGGTGAGGTAGCAGACGAGGCTCCCGGCCGCAGAGCCACGGCACGCGACGCGGATGTCTTTCGCCTTGATGTTCGCGACGATGTCCGCGACGGTCAGGAAGTATCCGGCGAAGCCGAGTTTCGCGATCATCGCCAGCTCGTCATCAAGGCGGCGGCGGATCTCTTTGGTGGCGGTGAGCCCGCGGCGTGCGACGCCCTCCCAGCACCGCCGTGCGAGGAGAGCGTTCGCGGAGACGCCCCGCGGCAGCGGGTAGTGCGGCAGGTGGAGCTGCCCGAGGCCGATGTCGGCCTCGCACGACTCCGCGACGCGCGCCGCGTTGCGGATCAAATCGGGACGCCCGCGGAACAGCGCCGCCATCTCGCGCGGCGTTTTCAAGAAAGCCTCGGCGTTGGTGTCCTCGCGGTGGTGGGCGGCGAGCGGCACCAGCTTGCGCATCGCGTCGAGCGTGTCAGCCAGGAACGCGTCGGCCGGCGCCAAGATACGCGCGGCGTTGGTGGCGACGGCCGGGACGCGGCGCGCGTCGGCCAGATGGAGCAACCGCTGGACAGCCAGACCCGACCCCGGCTCGAGCCGGTTGCGCACCTCTATAGAGAGGTACGGCCCGAAGACGGCGTGCCAGCGTCGCAGCAGCGCGTCGGCGTCGTCGAGGCGGCCGGCGACGGCGAGGCGGCCGGCCTCGGAGTCGGGGCCGAGGAGCGCGGTCAGCCCGTCCGCGTGCGCGGCGAGGTCCTCGAAGCCCGCGCACGGGTCACCGCGCTCGCCGCGCATGTGCGCCGCGGTGAGGACCCGGCAGAGGTTGGTGTAGCCCTCCTGGGTGCGCGCGAGGAGCGTAACGGTCTGTCTCGCGGACGAGCCCTCGACGGTGAGCCGCGTCCCGTAGATCGGCTTCACTTGGGCGACGGAACAAGCCTGCGCGAAGCGGACTGCGCCGTAGAGGCCGTTCGTGTCGGTGATCGCGGCGGCGTCCATACCGAGCTTGCGCGTCGCGGCGGCGAGCTCTTCCGGCCGGATCGCCCCCTCGCGCAGCGAGTAGGTCGTCCGGACCGACAGATGCGCGAACGCCGGGCCACTCATCTCGGTCTGCGTGAACTTGCCTCAGCGCGGCAGGCGGTTACGGTCGCGACGGCGGTGGGCCCGTGGTGTAAACGGACAGCACACGTCTCCGTCGAAGAACGAGGAGAGGGTTCGAATCCCTCCGGGCTCACCCCTCCAAATAAGGGGGACCCTCGCCGGGACGGCCAAACGGAGATAACCGTCCTGCCATCAGGCTTGACCCGGGTGTTTCGCAGTCCCAGTATGGAACTACTTCGACGGAGACACGTGTCCGTTACATCACGGGCATTTGAACGAGGAGCGGGGAAGCCTGCTCCTCGTTCGTTTCTGAGGTTCCGCACACGGCCTCAGTCCCAGATGCGGAACAGGCTCCAGGTTCCGCGGCGGAGGTCGTGACAGAGCTCGTACGTGCCCGGCGGCAAGCCGTTGGTTTCCGGTTGCGCATCGACGCGCCAGATCTCGCGCGCGTCGCCGCGCATCCAGGGCTGGCCGGTGTCTTCGTTCGTCTCCCACCAGCCGCTCGCCTCGCGCCAGCGGCACAGAACCTGCCGAACGAAGTAGCGCTTGCCGCGCCACCAGAACGCCTCGATCGGTCCTTCGGGCGCTTCGACGTCGGCCGGTTCCTCGTACCTTTTGGACATCGTTTCTCCAGGCCCCACCCCTGTTTCCAGGGATAGGCCGGCCCCAGGCTCCCCGTTGCTGGACTCGAACGTATGTTCGAGTGAGACTTCTGACGATACGCCTCGCGTTGCGACGGCGTCAATAGGCATTCATGGATGCCAGCCTCTGAGGAAGAAGGGAAGTTTTCCGGTTCGCGTGCTCGTTCCGAGTATGCGAGCCTCTAGGCGCCGCTCCACGAGAGCGGTACGGGAACGTCGGGCAACTGGGGAGGAAACAAGTGGACGCTATCGTCCGCGCCAGCGGCGTGCGCAAGGTGTACCGCTACGGGGCCGAGGTGGAGGCCCTCCGCAAGGTGGATCTCGATGTGGCCCGCGGCGAGATGGTGGCCATCGTCGGCCCGTCCGGATCGGGCAAGACCACACTTCTCAACTGTCTGTCGGGTCTCGAGCACATCGACGAAGGCGAGATCCTGATCGACGGCACGAACCTCGAGAAGATGTCGGACAACGACCGCACGAGCTACCGCGCGAAGAACATGGGGTTCGTGTTCCAGGCGTTCAACCTCTTGCCGGTCCTCACCGCCGTCGAGAACGTCGAGATCCCGCTGCTGTTGATCGGGCGACCGGCGAAGGAGTCGCGGCAGAAGGCGCTCGAGACGCTGGAACTCGTCGGGCTCGCGCCGCGCGCCGGACACACGCCCGATCGCATGTCCGGCGGTGAGCAGCAGCGCGTCGCCGTCGCGCGCGCTCTCGTGCACGAACCCGCCGTGGTGTGGGCGGACGAGCCCACCGGGAACCTCGATTCGGAATCGACGCAATCCGTCATGGATCTCTTCCTTAAGCTGAACGCGGGCGGGCAGACCATCGTCATGGTCACGCACAACCCCGCGCTCGCCGACTTGACCCGCCGGACGATCAGTATGCGCGACGGTCGCATCGAGAGCGACCACGCGCGCGGGTAACCGACGTGGGTCCTATCGTCGTCGTCTTCGTCGTCATCTTTGGCTTGATCCTTTTCCTCGCATTGCGCCAGCGTCTGCTGGGACGCCTCGCGGCGCGGTCGATCCGCCGTCGAATCGGGCAGTCTCTCCTCGTCGTCGCGGGCTTGATGGTCGGCACCACGGCGATCACGGCGTCCTTGATCGGCGCCGACTCCACGGAGGACTCGACCGTCCTCAACACGTACCGCAGCTGGAACATGGTCGACGACCTCGTCACCGCCCCGAACAACGGCTTCTTCTCGGCGGACGTGGCGACGCGGCTCGCGGCCGATCCCACCCTCGGGCGCGTCACCGACGCGGTTGCGTCGGGCATCGATCAGGTTGCATCGGTCGCGGACCTCGACCGCCGACAAGGCGAGTCGGGAACCGTCACGCTGGTCGGTCTCGATCCTGCGGCGCAGCGGAAGACGCTCGGAGCGTTCATCCTCACCGACGGAAAGAGGACCTTCCTCGACGACGTCGGCGAGAACGGCGTCGTCATCTCGCGCCGCCTGGCGAACGCGCTCAACGCGCGCGTCGGCGACCGGCTGCGCGTCACCGTCGAGACATTGGCCCCCGGCGAACCGATCCCGCTCATCGTTCACGGGATCGCGCGGGCCGACGGGCCCGGCGCGTACACGCTTTCACACGCGGTCTTCGCGCCACTCGCCACGGCGCAGCGGATCCTCAACACCGACAAGATCAACGTCGTTCGGGTGTCTGCGGTCGGAGGGGTGAAGCCGGCGCGGAGCGCTTTCCCGCAACTCCGTCAGGCCGTCGCGGCGCTGGGCACCTCCGGCGTCGAAGCGCACGACGCGAAGGTGAACGACGTCGAACAAGCCAAGAAGAACACCGAGTTCATCAAGACGTTCCTCGTCGCGTTGAGCGTGCTGATCATGGCGGCGGGCGCCGCTCTGGTCGTCAACCTGATCTCGATGCTCGCCGAAGAACGCCGGGCGCAGCTCGGCATCCTGCGCGCGTTGGGTCTGACGCGCCGGCGGCTCGTGCTCCTGTCGGTGATCGAGGGCGCCGTCTACAGCCTCGCCGCAGCGGCGGTCGGGGTGTTGGCCGGGATCCCGGTGGGCCGCGTGATCTCGTCCCGCTTCGCGCACGCGTTCTCCGAGTTCGGCGGCGGCGACTTCGACTTCCGGTTCACGTTCTCGCTCAAGGGATCGACGGTTGCCGTGGCGTTCGCGCTCGGGGCGATCCTGACCCTGGGCGTCGTCTTCTTCACAGCGCGCCGCACGTCGAAGATGTCCATCCCGGCGGCGATCCGCAACCTCCCCGAGCCGGCGAAGGAAACGGGACGCCACCTCTGGCGGCGCATCCTCGTGATCGCCGCGGCGGTTCTCGGGCTCCTCGGCGTCGCGACGGCGAAGGACTTCGGCCGCCTGGCGTCCGGTATCGCTTTGATCGCCGCGGTCGCCGCGCTTTCGCGGCGCGCACTCCCCCAGCGTCTGCACACGACGCTGACGGGATTCGCGCTCGGCGCGTGGTCTTTGTGGAGCGTTTACTCGGTCAATCCCAACTCGGACTCCGACACGTTCTTCCCCATCTTCGTCGTCTCGCTTCTCACGAGCGTGCTCGGGCTGACCATCATGGCCGTCGCGAACCTCCGCATCGCGGAGTGGTTCTTCGGACTGCTCGGCCGCGCGTTCTCCGGCTTGCGGGCGATGCTGCGTCCACCGCTCGCCTACATGGCCCGGCGCGGGCTCCGCACCGGACTGACGACGGGCGTATTCGCGATCGTTCTCTCGATGCTCCAGATGTTCGCGGTCTTCGCGTTCATCTTCCGGCCCGACTACGCCGAGGCCGCGAAGGGCTACGACGTCCGCGTGCTCGCGACCGGATCACGCACGATCGCGTTGCCGGCCGACGTCCGGCCGGACGTCGAGAAGTTCACGACCGTCTCGACGGCCGGGTACGTCGGTGAGTTCAAGTCGCCGGACAGCTTCGGCGGCGGCGACCGCGCGTTCGTCCCGATCTACGAACTGACCCCGGAACTCGCAACCGACCCCGTGCTAAAGCTCGACGACAAGATCAAGGGACTCACCGAAGAACAGGCGTGGCAGGCCGCGCTCGGGAACACGGCCGCGCTCGGGAAGCTCGGGCCGAAGGGGCTCGACTGCCCGGCCGACCCGGTCACCGGCAAGAAGCCGGGCAAGGGCGTGGCGGCAGTCCGCGCGTCCGCGTTCGTGATCAACAACTTCGGCAGCACCGGGCAGTGCATCCGCATGCAGGCCGCCGACGGGCCCGTGACCTACCGGATCGCCGGCATCCAGACATTCAACATCCTCGACGGCATGTTCGTCTCCAACGCGGTGCTATCGCAGTTCAAGGGTCTCCCGCGTGGCGCGTCCGGACTGATCGCGGTGCGGCCGGGCGTCAGCCCACATGCGCTCGCGCAGAAGATCGAGGGCGAGCTCTTCGAGCAGGGCGCGGACGTGACGACGACCAAGGCACTCCTCGATCAGTCCTACCGAGCGAACCGCGCCTTCTTCTCGGTGATCGACCTGCTGATGCGGATGGGACTGATCGTCGGCGTGCTCGCGCTCGGCATCGTTGCGCTGCGCGCGATCATCGAACGGCGTCACGTGATCGGCGTCCTGCGCGCGATCGGGTACAAGCGGTGGCAGGTGATGAGCGGTCTCATGACCGAGGCCGCCACGACGACCTTCGTCGGCGTCGTCGTCGGCATGGCCGTCGGTTTGATGATGGGCTACATCTTCTACCGGCAGTCCGATAGCAAGGTGCCGTTCGGTGTCGACTGGCCGTCGATCCTGGGAGCGATCGGCGCCGTGTTCGTCGCGGTCGTGATCGTGACGCTCGGTCCGGCCTGGCGCGCGTCGCGTCTGCCGCCGGCCGAAGCGGTCCGGTACACCGAATAGCAGCCCCCAGCGGCGCCGCGGGGCCGTCGATAGGATTGCGCGTCGATGCGCGACATCGACCGTCGGACGTTCCTCGCCACCAGCGGCCTCGCTCTGGCGTGGTTGGCCACCGGCTGCGGCGGGAAGGACGACGCGTTACCGGAGAACGCGAGTCCCAACCAGCTCGCGACCGATTTGAAGGAACGGGACGGCGACCCGATCAACGTCCTGCAAGCCGTCGACCAGGTGCTGGTGCGGCCCGCATCGCGTGTGGCCTTCGCGCTCGTCGCGGCCGATCGAACGACGTTCTTGAGGGGCGGCGGCGTGGACGTGTACTACGGCCTCGACCCGAGCGCGCCGGCGCGTGGTCCCGTCCGCGCCGAGTACCACGGCGAAGGCCTCGGATCGAAGGGCGTCTACGTCGTGAAGCTCGACATCGACCGGCCCGGCAACTGGGGCGTTGTGGCGGTCGGTAAACCCTCCGGCGCGTCGAAAGAGATCTGGGGCGAGGCCGTGTATCCGGCGGTCGAGAAGGTCGACGGCCCGGCGCCGGGCGCGAAGGCGATCTCGATCCCGACGCCGACCGTCGAGAACCATCGCGGCGTCGAGCCCTACTGCACGCGCACGCCGCAGCCGTGCTCGATGCACCGGATCTCGCTCGACGCGGCGCTCGCGAACGGACGGCCGACGGTCTTCAACATCGGCACGCCGCGCTTCTGCACGAGCCAGGTGTGCGGACCTGTCGTCGATGTGATCCAGACGGTGTCGACCGAGTTCGCCGACCGCATCAACTTCATCCACGCCGAGGTCTACGTGAACGCCACCGACGCGCCGGCGAAGGGCGTCGGCGGATTCACGCCGGCGATGAAGGCGTGGATGCAGATGCAGGAGCCGGTGACGTACTGGATCCGGTCCGACCGCACGATCACCGAGCGGATCGTCGGGCCGACCGATGTTGCCGAGGTACGCGCGCTGACGCGCGCGCTCACCGGCTAGCTCTGGGAGACGACCCGCCCCCCCGACCTGGGGCTCTCCGTCCCGAGAGAAGGACCGCTCGCCACGTGCCTCGAAGTAGGCCATCGACATGATGCGTTGCGGGACGAGACGGGGCGCTGCCGCCGTGATCCTCGCCTGCGTGGCCGCAGCCCTTCTGCTTCCGGCCGCAGCCGATCCGTCGCCCGGCAGTCCGGGCTGGTACGAGCGCGAGACCGCGAACTGGCTCGACAGCTCGGGCCGGTTGCGCGATCAGCTCTCGGATCCCCGCTACTGGGCGCTCCGTCTCTCGCACGAGGACACGACGAACGCAGACCCGTACCGCGCTCCGGAGACGTGGGCGCCGTCACGCGGTCGCGTGATGGCGGTCCACTATCCGAACCGGTACGGCGCGATGATCTCCGCGCACCTCTGGGCCCCGCCGGCGGCGTTCGTCGATCCGGTGACCCACCGCCGGTTCCGCGGACCATATCCCGCTGCGATCTTCCTCAACGGCGCCGGCGATAGCGAGGAGGAGTACTGGTCCTTCGCTCAGGATCTGGCCGAACACGGCTACATCGTGATGACGTTCGACCCGCAAGGCGCGGGTGCGTCCGAGGACGCGCCGAACCCGGAGTCGACCTACTGCGACCCGAACGGGTCGTGGCGGAAGCCGCAGGAGATGGGGGTCCGCGAGCACGGGAGCTGCGCGGGGCAGAACGACAACGGCGTGAACAGCACCGTCGGCCAGGTGCCGGCCGTCGCGGCGATCGCGATCGATGGACGGACGGGTTCGCAGGGAACGACCGACGTTCAGAGCCTCTACGAAGAGCTCGAACCGAACTTCGTCTTCGGAGCACTCGACGCGTGGAGATGGCTCGCCTCTCGCGCGAACCCGTGGCGGCGGCTGATCGACTTCCGGCGCGTCGGCCTGATCGGCCATTCGCTCGGTGCCTACGCGGCGGCGCTCGTCGCGAACGGAGACCCGCGCCGCCGGTTCCGCGCCGCGGTCGCGATGGATTCCTACGGAGCGTTCATGCACGGCGTCCACCCGACCGTCCCCACGCTGTACGAACAGTCGGAGCAGGAGCTCTTCTCCGGCCCCCGGCTGGCGGCCCCACCTCCCACGGCGCTCCACGCCACCCGGCGGGACTACGCGGCGGCGACGAGACGGCACATCCCCGCGATGTATACGGTGCTGCGCTCCTCGACGCATCAGGAGTTCGCGTACGTGGGCCCGGAAGCCGGGCAGCCCGCATCGCGGTACGGGCAGCGCGTCGCGACGTACTTCGCGCTCGCGTGGTTCGACCGCCACCTGAAAGGCCGGGTGCCTGGACATCGCCGCGGGGACGAGACCCTCCAGCGCCGCAACGCGATCCGCAGGCTGCGCGCGGCGCGCTTCGACCGGTCGGTCGACCGCTCCTCGATCGGGCTCGGCGTGTGGGATCTCGTCGCGTTGACGAACCGCCCGTACCTGATCGGGAACGCGGCGATCGCGGAGGCCCTTTCCGACTACTACGTTTCCCGATACGCGTTCGACCGCTTCTCCTGCATCGACATGCGCCGCGCGTGCACGCGGACCGGGTAGCTCAGAGAACCCAGGCCCGGCCGTCGCCGGCCACCACCGGCTCGTTGTCGGCGGTCAGGACAACGCCGACCCCTTCGTCGAGGGCGACCACAGG
>JBASRP010000131.1:0-3926 GCA_049273905.1 Actinomycetota bacterium | reverse complement strand
GCGCGGGCGACGGCGTCGTCGAGGGACGACGCGGAAGCCGGCGAGGGCGCCGGCGGCGACGCGGGGGCGGCCTTCTCCCCACGACCCCCCAGAGGCGTGGACATCCCCTCTATCTTCGGCCCCTCCTCACGGACGGTGAACCGCGAGGACCACGCTAGCCGTCGGTGGCTCCCACCGCTTCTCGAAGCAAAAGGAGCGTCCGGGACAGGATCCGCGAGACGTGCATCTGCGAGATCCCAAGCTTGTCGGCGATCTGGCTCTGCGTCATGCCGCGGAAGAAGCGGAGGTACAGGATGTGGCGCTCCCGATCGGGGAGCTTTTCGAGGTGCGGGGCGACGCTCGCCCACCCTTCCAGCAATTCGTACGTTTCGTCCTCCGCGCCGAGCCGGCCGCCCGAGGTCTGGCCCTCATCGTCCGTCGGCGCGTCGAGCGACCCGATCGAGTGCGCGTGGATCGCGTCCATCCCTTCGAGGACGTCGTCTTCGCTCAACCCCGATTTCTCCGCGATCTCCGGCACCGTCGGCGAGCGCCCGAGGTCTTGGTACATCTCCGAGACGACGCGCGAGAGCTGCAGACCGATCTCCTGCAGGCGGCGCGGGACGCGCATCGCCCAGCCCTTGTCGCGGAAGTGACGCTTCAGTTCGCCGATGATGGTCGGCGTGGCGTACGTCGAGAACTTCACGCCGCGGTCGCGATCGAAACGGTCGATCGCTTTCAACAATCCGATGCTCGCGACCTGCACCAGGTCGTCGACCGGTTCGCCGCGTCCGGCGAAGCGGCGCGCCAGGTACTCGACGAGCGGATAGTGGAGACGCACGAGTTCCTCGCGCGCGTCGGGGTCGTCGCTCAGCCGTTCGAAGAGTTCGGCGGAACGCTCTTCGTCGACGAGCCGGTCTTCGCTGTTCGCCATCAGGATGTCGTCGCCGGCTGCCTGTTCTTCGTCAGTCGGAGTGCCGGGCGGCCGTCGACCTGCTCGAAGCGCGCGTCGTCGGCGAGCGCAGCAAGCACCTGCCACGTCAGCGTCCGCTCGGCGCCTGCCGGCGGCCAGGCGGGCACGTCGGCGTCGATCGTCGCCATGACGACGAGTCCGCTGCCGTCCGCCGGCGAGATATGCAACGTTAAGGTGGTGGCCGCGGACGCGAGCGCCAAAAGCTGCGCGCACGCTTCGTCGACGGCCAGACGGAGATCGTCGATCTCGTCGAAGGTCAGGTCGGCGCGCGCGGCCACGGTCGCCACCACGGAGCGCAGGACGTGCACGAAGTCCGGCTGGGCCGGGACACTCACGGTCACTTCCGACATGAACCCACCTCGGGAGTCGTCGGTGAGGCGGCCCCCAAAGGGGCTTCGCCAAGGATACGCGAGCTATCCTTCCATCCTGGACGGACAAGCAAACGCTCGGTTTGCTCTACCCCGCGAAAGGGTAGAACGCGCGTGGAACGGAGGTGAGGACGATCGACATCGGCGTCGAATCTCGAACGGCAGGACGGTGGACGGTGTTGGACGTCGAGGGTGAGGTCGACGTCTTCACGGCGCCCAAGCTTCGCGAGAAGATCATCGCTCTGCTCGACGGTGGCAGCGATCACCTCGTCGTCAACCTCGAGAAGGTCCTCTTCATGGACTCGACGGGGCTCGGCGTTCTCGTCGGCGGGCTCAAGCGCGTGAAGGAGAACAACGGCGAGCTGGCGCTCGCCGGCGCGCAGGGAACCGTGTTGCGAGTTCTGTCGGTGACGGGACTGAACGCCGTTTTCCCGATGCACGACACCGTCGATCAAGCAACCTCAAGCTGACGAAACGCGGCACATACGCTGGGGTTTCGCGCTCCAGCAGGCCGGGTAACCAACCAAAGGCGATTGGCACCGGCGCATGTTTCGCCGTTGCCGACATCAACGCCTGAGGGAGGTGTCCGTTCTTGATGGATCAAAAGATGTCTCGCGCGGAAGCGGGCCGCAAAGGTGGGCTTTCGACGAAGCAGCGGTACGGCGGCGACCACTTCAGCCGTATCGGACGCCTCGGCGGCAAGAAAGGCGGAGAGTCGACCAAGCGGCGTTACGGCGTCGAGTTCTACCAGCGGATCGGACGTAAGGGCGGTTCCAGCTAGCCGCATCCGATTCGGAACGTGAAGGGGAGGTGAGATGCCTTCCCTTCACGTTTTCACGCGCGCGGGGCCGGTTAGCGCCCTTTGAAGTCGGGGTCGCGTTTCTCCGCGAACGCTCGAACGCCTTCGGAGAAGTCCCGCGTCTGACTGACGAACGCCTGCGTAGTCGCTTCCTCTTCGAGAGCGGTTCCGAGATCGGTCTCGAGCGCGCGGTTGAGAAGGTTCTTCGACGCGCCGATCGACCGCGTGGGTCCGCGCGCGAGCCGCTCGGCCCATTCGCGCGTCGCGTCTTCGAGCTGATCGGGCGCCACCACCTTGTTGATCAACCCGACGGCGTGTGCGTCACCCGCCGAGATCGGATCGCCGAAGAAGACGAGCTCCTTCGCTTTCGCGAGCCCGATCAGTCGCGGGAGGAGCCATCCGCCGCCGGAGTCGACGGCGAGACCGCGCTTCACGAAGATCTCGATGAACCGCGCGCTCTCCGACGCGATGACGAGGTCACAGACGAGCGCGAGCTGCGCGCCGCCGCCGGCGGCGACGCCGTTCACCGAGGCGATAACCGGCTTGTCCAGATCCCAGATCGAGCGGATCACGCGCTGCATGCCGCGCTTCATCGCCTCGCGGATCGCGCGCAGGTCGGGTTTCTGCGGCTCGGCTCTGGCGGCGCCCTCGGTGACCTTCGAGCGCCCGAGGTCGACGCCGGAGCAGAACGCGTCGCCGGCGCCGGTGATGACTACGCAGCGGACCTCGTCGTCGGTACGGGCCTCGTCGAGCGCCGCGAGCAGCTCCTCGCGCAGCTCGGGCGAGATCGAGTTCTTGCGCTCGGGGCGGTTGAGCGTGAGACGAAGGACACCGTTCTCGCGGGCGGTGAGCAGGATGTCGCTCACGAGACCGGCATCTCACGGTACGGGCGGCCGCGCTCGCCCGCCTCCATCAGTCGCTTGATCTCCGTCACTTCCTGGCGCACGGAGTTCGCGAGCCAGGTCCGGAATCCGACCTCGAAGAGAGGACCGACCGGGCCGAGACCCATCTCGAGCTCCTCGACGTGGTGGACCCGCGTTCCGCCTTCGACCTGTTCGATGTCGAACGACGCGTTCAGCGACTTCAGCACACCGTGCACGAGAGTAACGTCGATGCGCTTGAACGGCACCCAGCGGTAGCGCGTCACGACGGAACCCGGGAGGCCGAAGAATTTTCCGTCCTCGATCGCGATCATCCCGTCCTCGGTGTCGGCGACCTTCGTCACGCGAACGATCTTCGTATCCGCCTTCGTGTACTGCCGGTCGTCCAGCACGAAGTCGAAAACCTCTTCCGGCGTCACACCGCGGATGATCTCGATCCCTTCCCCGCGCATCATCTGAACCCGCCTCCTCTGCGTCCCGGGAACGATATACGACGAGTGCGCGCCGTGACCTCCCGGATGCGCGCCGAACCGGCCGAATCTGGAACGATGGAGACGTGGACGATGCGGGCAGGCTGGTCGCGCGCACGCTGAAGACGCACGGGGTTGAGGTCGTCTTCGCGCTGTGCGGCGACCACACGAATGCGATCTTCGAGGGCTGCGCCGCCGAAGGAGTGCGGATCGTCGACGCGCGCGACGAGCGCGGCGCCGCATGGATGGCGTGCGGGTACGCGCTATCCACCGGACGCACGGGCGTCGTGATGGTGACGGGCGGGCCGGGCCTGACGAACGCCGTCACCGCGCTCGCCGACGCGCAAGCGACCGGCGTCCCGCTGGTGTGCATCACCGGCGGAGTCGGTCTCTCGCAACGTGGACAAGGGCATCCGGGCGACCTGGATCAGATCGCGGTCGTGCGTCCGGTGTCGAAGT
>JBASRP010000128.1:0-1551 GCA_049273905.1 Actinomycetota bacterium | reverse complement strand
CGCGACCGCTCGCCCGCGGCGATCCTCGAAGGCATCCGCGCGGGACGCACGTTCGTGGCCGCGGAACCGCCTCTGCTCGGCGGGATCACGATTGACCTCCCCGCACGCAGCGGCGACCCGGGCTGGATGGTCGGCGACACCGTGCCGGCGAGCGCCGGGCAGGTCACCGTCTCCGCCCGCGTGACGAACGCGCCGGCGCACCGGATCGTGTTCGTCGTCGACGGCGTGCGCGGCGAGCCCCAGCTGGTCCTCTCGCCCGACAAGACGTTCGAGATCACGCTCGACGCGGCCGCGCACAACCGCGTGCGCGTCGAGGTCTTCTTGGATCAGGGCTACTGGATGGGCGCGCTGACGAGCCCGATCTACTTCGGTTGACGCGCTGCGATCGCCTCGAGCAGACGATCGACCGGACCGCTCAAGCGGTGCTGTCGCGCGATCGTCTTCAGCTGCTTGCTCGCGGGCTGCCCCAGCGTGAGATCCGGCGCGCCCACCCTGCAATCGCCTTTCATCCGCACGACCTTCGCCGCGCGAACGACGTATTCGGCGGCGAGCGCGACCTTGTAGAGAGGACCGCTCCGCGCGCCCTCGGCCGCGGCGACGACGGCCTCGAGCGACCCGTACTTCGAGATCAGTTGCGCCGCAGACTTCTCGCCGACCCCCGGCACACCCGGCAGCCCGTCCGACGGGTCGCCGCGCAGGACTGCGTAGTCGGCGTACGCGCGGCCGGGGATCCCGTACTTCGTGCGGATCTCGGTCTCGTTCACGCGGAGCATCTCGCTGACACCGCGCTTCGGGTACAGCACGACGACGTCGGGGTCGCGCACGAGCTGGAACAGGTCGCGGTCGCCGGAGACGATCGACACCGGGCCGCGGATCTGCGGGAGGAGCGTCGCGATGATGTCCTCGGCTTCGCAGCGCGCCGAGCCGACGACGGCGACGCGTGCGAGCTTGAGGACGCGCACGATCAGATCGGTCTGGCGGTCGACCTCGTCGGCCGGCTCGTCGTCCATGATCGCGACGCGCTGCGCCTTGTACTCCTCGACCAGGTCGACCCGCCACTGCGGCCGCCAGTCCCCGTCGAGCGCGCACGCGACGCGCGTCGGCCGCAGGTCGAGGATCAGCCGCCCGAGCATCGACAGGAAACCGTGCGCGGCGTTGATCGACGACCCGTCGGGGGCGCGGATGGAGTCGGGCAGCGCGTAGTACGAGCGCCAGATGAGGCTGGGCGCGTCGACGAGCAAGGTCGAGCCGGAGGCGCGGGCCACGGAGGGCCTATCGTACCGACGGAGCTCGGTCCGCCGCGGGCAGGACCGGATGGGGCGCCCCCCGAATATCTCCCCTGATCCCACGAGCGATCCGAGAGGTGTGAGCGTGCGTCGTCCTAGGTCATCGACCCTCCGCGTTCTCCTGGTGCTCTGCGTCGTTGCGGCCTCGTTGGCGCTGGTCCCGGCCGGCGCCCAGCTCACGCTGCGCAGGCCGTGCGATCCGCTCGATGCGGCCCTGTGTTTGCTGCCGTTCCCGAACGACCGCTTCACGCGGCCCGACCCGACC
>JBASRP010000127.1:0-3173 GCA_049273905.1 Actinomycetota bacterium | reverse complement strand
TCCGCGGCTTGCTCGTCCTCGAACGCCTCCTCGGCCTTCTCGATCAGCGTCAGCATGTCCCCCATGCCGAGGATGCGGCCGGCGATGCGGTCGGGGTGGAAGGGCTCGAACGCGTCGAGCTTCTCCCCCGTCGACGCGAACTTCACCGGCCGGCCCGACACGTGCGCGATCGACAGCGCGGCGCCTCCGCGCGCGTCGCCGTCGAGTTTCGACAGCACGATGCCGCTGAAGTCGACGTGCTCGAGGAACGACGTCGCGACGTTGACCGCGTCCTGACCGGTCATCGCGTCGACGACGAGGAGCGTCTCGGTCGGCTTCACGCGATCGCGGATCGCGGCCGCCTCGGCCATCATCGCTTCGTCGACGTGCAAGCGGCCGGCCGTATCGACGATGACCACGTCTCGTCCCAAGCGAACGGTCTCGCGCACGCCTTCGGCGGCGACCTCGACCGGACTCATGCCCTCACGCGTGACGACGGGCACACCGGCTTGCTCGCCGAGCAGCCGCAGCTGCTGGACCGCGGCCGGGCGCTGGAGGTCGCACGCCACGAGGACAGGTTGCTTGCCCTTGGCCTTCATCCACGTCGCGAGCTTCCCGGCGGCCGTCGTCTTCCCCGAGCCTTGCAAGCCCGCGATCATCACGACCGTCGGCGGCTTGGACGCGTACATCAGAGGCTTGGACGACCCGCCGAGGATCGCGACGAGCTCTTCGTTCACGATCTTGATGACCTGCTGCGCCGGCGTCAGCGCTTTGCGGACCTCCTCGCCGATCGCGCGCTCGCGGATGCGCCCGATGAAGGCGCGCACCACATCCAGGTGGACGTCGGCCTCGAGCAAGGCCATTCGCACTTCACGCAACGCCTCGTCGACCTGCGCCTCGGACAGGCGTCCGTGACCGCGCAGACGACGGAAAACGCCGTCCAGCCGGTCGGAAAGCGTGTCGAACACGCCGCCGATACTACCGGCGCTCCGGGCGGCCTTCTTCGCTGCGACAAAGCAACCTGCAGGGCTACACGAATCGCTCGTTGTGGCTACATCGAGACGAGCGAGGCGCCGATACATTTCCCACTATGGGAGGGAGAGTCCCGGGATCGGACACGTGGTCGGACCCCGCTCCGACCCGTGAGCTCGAGCGTGGACTCGTCCGCGTTCGGTGGTTCGCCGTGGCCTTCGGCCTCTTCCAGGTCTGGCAGCTCTCGTCGTACGAACCGCTGCCGCCTCACCACGTGGTCTGGATCTCCTACGTCAGCATCGCGGCGCTCGCCGTTGGGAACCTCTTCATCTCGCGCGCGGCGCGCAGAGCGCACGACCAATCGCGCCTGCGGCGGATCGGCGTCCTGGCTTTCGCTCTCGACATCGCAGTGATCTTCACGAATGTCTGGGTCGGCTCGTACGATCGCAACGCGACGGGATGGACCCTCGCGTACATCCTCCCCTTAGAAGGCGCCCTGCGTTACGAGTTGCGCGGCGCGTACGTGAGTACGGCCATATTCTTCGCCTCGGAGCTCGCGCGGGAGTTCTACCGGCTGGCTCTGTTCGACGATCTGAGGTTCGAGATCTCGTCCGTGACCTTCCGCGTCGGCATCTTCGCGATCATCGCTCTCGTCGCCGGCATCATGGCCCGCAACCTGCGTCGCCAGCGCGAAGAGGCCGAGAAACAAGCCGGTGTCGCGTCCGCGCTGGCCGACCGCGAAGCGGTCGCGCACGCGGAGCTCGAAGCGTTCCAGGACGTCGTGCTGGCGGGGCTCGCGGGCAAGTCGTTCGACGAAACGATGAGCGACGTCGTCCGGGCGATTGCCGGCGTCTTCGAGTACGAGACCTTCGCGATCCGCGTCGTCGTCCCCGACGCCGATCCGTTGAGCGTCCGGTGCGTCGCGGCGCACGGCTTCCCCGACGGCACGATCGGCCTCGTTCTCCCGGCCGGGAAAGGCATCGTCGGGCGGGCACTCGCCACCGGACGGCCCGAGCTCGTCCCCGACGTGGCTCTCGACAACGAGTACGTCGAGTGGGTCCCCGGCACGCGCGCTGAGATGGTTGTGCCGATCCGGCTCGGCGACCGGCTGTTGGGGCTCGTCGATGTGCGCTCGCCGTTCGCCGGACGCTACGGTCGGGAGGATCTCGCCCGGCTCGAACGCCTCGGCGTGCGCGTCGGTCTCGTCCTTTCGAACGCCCTGCTCCTGGAGCAGGAAAGACAGACGGTCGAGCGGCTCCAGCAGCTCGACGCGATGAAGAGCGACTTCGTGGCCGTCACGTCGCACGAGCTGAGGACGCCACTCACCTCGGTCGTCGGGTTCATCAAGACTCTGCGCCGGCCCGACATCACGCTCGATCGCGCCGACATCCAGGAGTTCCTCGAGATCGTCGATCGTCAGACCGAACGCCTGACGCGGCTCGTCGAAGACCTCCTCCTGACAGCCCGCATCGAGTCCGCCACGATCGACCTGCAGATGGACTCGGTCGACATCCGCACCGTTCTCGACGAATCGCTCGACGTCTTCGATGACGCACGGAGCCGCGTGCAACTGGCGGTGCAGCCGGATCTGCCGACGGTCGTGACGGATGGATACCGGTTCAGCCAGGTCGCCCGGAACCTGATCGAGAACGCCCTCAAGTTCTCGGATGAGGACCTGCCGGTGCGCGTGACCGCCGTCCGTGACGGAGAGTCGATCTTGCTGGAGGTCACCGATCAAGGCACGGGGATCGCGCCCGACGAGCTTCCCTTCGTGTTCGACCGCTTCCATCAGATCGGCGATCCGCTGGAACGCCACGTCCAGGGTCTCGGGCTCGGCCTCTACATCGTGCGCAACATCGTCGACGCGCTGAACGGCTCGATCGATGTGCGGTCCACGGTCGGCGTCGGAAGCATTTTCACTGTGCGACTGCCGTACGTGCCGGCGCTCGCCGTGAAGGCGCGGGGAGCTTAGGAGCGGTTCAGCTCGCGGGACGCGCGCGCCGCGCGGACTCGGCCTGACGCTGGTGAAGTTCTTCGACGTCCGCGCCGAACATCTTCTCTGCCCGGATTACCGAGTCGGCGATCTCACGCATCTTGCGGTTCTCGTCCTGGCTCGCCTTCTGGAGCTTGCGGAACGCTTCCTGCTCGCTGAGTCCGAGGCGATCCATCAGGACGCCCTTCGCCCGCTCGACGAGCTTCCGCGTCTCGAGCTGATCCTTCAG
>JBASRP010000117.1:0-2934 GCA_049273905.1 Actinomycetota bacterium | reverse complement strand
CGCTTGGGCTTCGAGGTAGACGAGCCCAAGGCCTTCGACCTCTAGGTCGGCCCATCGCGACCGGCACGGCATCGCGAACACATCGCCGGCCGCGTAGTGGGCGGCGAGCTCTGCCTCGGCCACCTCGCCAGCGAAGACGACGGCGTTCGCGACCCCTTCGGCGGCGGCGAGCTTGCGCAAACGCGCCTCGTCGGAGCCGCCGCCGACGAGCAAGGCCACTGCGTCCGGGATCTCGCAGCGGACGATCGGCAGGGCCTTGATCACCTGATCTTGCCCTTTGCGCGCGACGAGTCGGCTCACGTGCGTGACGACCGGTGCGCCGCCGAGCCCGTGCCTCTTACGCACCTCTCCCCCGTCGGCGCCGGGGTGGAACCGTTCGAGATCGACACCCGTTCGCAGGAGCTCGACCGGCGCGGCCTCCCCAAGAGCGTGGTGGATGAACCGACTCGTGTACGCACTCACCGTTGTGATCAAGGCGGCGCTGCGGCCGATGCGTCGCAGAACCTGCAGAAGAACGGGGACGCGCGCCCACGCGACCTCGAAGCCGTGGGTGTGCACGATCGCCGGACGACCGGTGCGTGCGGCGATCATGTTCATCGGCAGCACGGCGCCGAACGCGACGGCGTCCACGTCGCGCGCAGACGCGATCTCGCGTACGCGCCGCGTCAGTGCGCCGGTCGGCCAGTACACGCGGCCCGGCCAGCGCACGATCTCGAACCCCTGCGCGCGATCGAACGTCGTGTCGCCGGGGTGCTGCGGCGCCAGGACGACGAGGTCGTTCCCGTCGAGCCGGCCGTAGATGTTCCAGAGGTAGTTCTGTATGCCGCCGACGCGCGGCGGGAAGTCGTTGGTGACGAGCAGGATGCGCACGTGCTCAGCCGTTCGGGTGCGCCGCGCGCCAGTCGAGCGCGATCTGGATCCGTTCGAGCGTCGGTGGGTGCGTGTAGAAGGCCCACCGGATGAACGGGTTCGGTTCGAGGTCCGCGATGTTGGATCGCGCGAGCTCGACCTCGACCTCGATCGCGGTCGCCGGGCCGCGCGTGTAGTTGATCGCCGCGCGATCCGCGGCCGCCTCCATGTGTCGCGAGAAAGCGTTCATCGCCGGTAGCGCCAGGAACGACACCACGGCCAGCACGAGCGCGAGGAACGGAAGCCATCGCGGATCACCGGGACCATCGGCGCCGACCCAGGTTCGGAGCCGCTCCCACGACAAGAGGCCCCAGACGAAGACGACCGCTGCGACCGCGCCCACCGATCCGACGATCGTCCCCTTCAGGACGTCGTGATGAGCAACGTGACCGAGCTCGTGCGCGACGACCAGATCGACCTTCTTCGGGTCGGAGCGCGCGAGCAGCGTGTCGTAGAGGACGACGCGCTTCGTCGCGCCGAGGCCCGACACGTACGCGTTGAGGCGCGTGGTCCGGCGACTCGCGTCGGCGACCAGAACGTCACCCACCTTGACGCCGGCGTGTTCGGCGATCGCGACGACACGCGCCCGGACGTCGGGCTCGACGGGTGTGAACTTGTTGAAGAGAGGCTCATAGACGACCGGCAGCACGTAGACGAGAAGGACGGTCAGGCCGACGGCGAAGCCGGCAGCCGCCGCTGGCCACCCGCGCGGCAGCGCACGGACGATCGCGATGAAACCGAGACCGGTCACGACGGCGAGCACAACCTCGAACCCGACCCCTTTCGTCGCGTCGGCGAAGAAGCCACCGAGCGACTGCGTCGACAATCCCCAGTGCCGGTCATGCAGATAGCGTCCGTAGGCGAAGGGGATGCCGATCAGGAACACGACGATCGTGACGGCGGCGGCGAGTCCGATCGCCTCGAGCGGCCACCGGCCTCCGGTCAGCTGCTGGGCCAGCCGGCCCAGGCGTCGCAGTCCCGGCCCGAGTCCGATGGCCGCACCGGCGACCAAGGCCGCCCCGATGCCGCCGAACGACAGCAGGTACGCCGTGCCCCGGTACGCACGCGAACGCTCGATGTCCGACGACGTGAAGTAGTCGCTCAACCGGGCGCGAGACGTGCTCTGGGTCGCGGCGATCGCGGCGCCGGCACTTAGCGCGCCGAACAGAAGCGTTACCACCACGAGGAGTCTGACGCGGCGGGCGCGCATGCGCCTCATCGTACGCGCCGGGTCGGGTGACAGTAGGCTGGCGCGGATGACGCCCGACGAAGCCCCGCCGGAGGCCTCCTCCGCCGCGCGACGTTCACCGCCCTCGTGCGACCGGTGCGGCGGCGAGACGCGCTTCGCGGGGGGCGAGTCGACCCATGACCTCTACGCCGAGCGCTTCGTCTGCGGGAGCTGCGGGGCGGAGACTTATCGATCGTTCGGACGCGGCTCCGTCAGCTAGGCGTCACGTAACCGCCACGACCTCACACCCGTCCGGGGCCGTGACGACGCGCGCCAGCGGCGGCCCGCCGGTGAGGCTTGGACGGTCCGATAGGAACAGCGCCGCGTAGCCGCGCGCGGCCTCCTCGCCGATCACACGGGCGGGCGGTCCGACCCGGACCAACGACTCGGCGTGGATACCGGCGTCGCGGACCCGATCCTGGGCGCGGGCGAGCTGCGCACGCGCCCAGTCCTCGTCGTGCTTTTCCGGCGGGATCTGGAACTGTCCGACCCGCGCGCGCCATAAGCGCGGCGGAAGGGCGGCGAGGAGGGTGATCGACGCTTTGGTCGCGCGGGCTCGTCCGAGGGCGGCCTCCAGCGCGCGATCGGCGACCGACGAGCCGTCGTAGACGAGGAGGATCTGACCGGTCTTGACCGGCTCCATGGCTGAAAGAAGAGGCTAACGCCTCGCGCGTCGTTTCGCCGTCGTGCGCCGCGACGCGGCCGGGCGACGCGCCGTGCTCTTACGTCCGCGAGCGGCCGTCTTTCTCCGGGTCGCGGGTTTGCGCCGGGCGGCAGGCTTACGCGCGGGCTTGCGC
>JBASRP010000116.1:0-4985 GCA_049273905.1 Actinomycetota bacterium | reverse complement strand
GGTCGGAGGCGAGCTCGCTTCCGCGCTTGTGGATCAGCGCGAGCGCTTGCAAGACAGAGTCGTGGATCTGCCGCGCGAGAGATTCGCGCTCCGACAACCGCGCGGCGCGTTCGCGTTCGCGCACGAGCGCGTCGGTTGCGGTCTGCGCCTCCTCGGCGGTGCGCACGAGGATGCGGGAGACGATGCCCACGGCGACGCCGGCCGCGAGGTACAGGGCGATCGCGCCGCCGAGGTTCGACCAGTCCAACGCGTTGGTGTCGATCCCGTTCACGAGTCGCGAAGAGACGATCGCTGCCGAGAGGCCGAGGCCCGCGACGAGACCCGCAAGCGGCCCGCGTGCGACGCCCCATAGCAAAGCCGCGCTTCCCGGGTACGCGGTCGCGAAGAAGGCGCGCGACGCGACCTCTCCGTCGTGCACGACGAGACCGGACGCCACAACGAGCCAGCAGCACAGAGCAAGGTCGAAGCCGAGGACGCGCCACGACCAGCGCCGGCCGCCGACCGTGAGCCACGCCGTCCATGCCCCGGCCGCGCCGATCGAGGACCACGCCAGCGGCGCATTCCGGAACTCGTCGGCGTTGGACGCGGCGAGGATCACCATCCAAGCGAGGGCGACCCAGCGGAACAGCAGCGCGCCGCGCGCGAGCGTGCGCCTCGATCGCTCGGGCGCCGGCGCGACGGTCACGTCTTCGCGTCCTCCCACAGGCGGTCGAGCTCATCGGCCGGGAGATCCTTCAACGGCGTGCCGCGTTCGCGCGCGACCTCTTCCATGCGCGCGATGCGATCGCGGAACGTCCGGGCCGTGCGCCGCAGGGCCGTCTCCGGATCCACGCCGGCTTTGCGTGATAGCGCGACGGCGGCGAACACGAGGTCGCCGATTTCGCCCTCGAGCTCCTCCGGCGGCGCCTTCGCGACCTCGTCGAGCTCCTCGCGCAGCTTCTCGGCCGGCCCCGACGTGTCGTCCCAGTCGAAGCCGACCTTGGCGGCGCGCTTCTGCAGCTTCGTCGCGTACGCGAGCGCCGGCAGCGCCTCGGGGACGCCCTCCAGGACGGAGGTGCGCCCCTTCTCGTGGTCCTTGATGACCTCCCAGTTGGCGACAACCTCGCTCGCGCCGTCGACCTGGACGTCGCCGAAAACGTGCGGGTGCCGCGTCACAAGCTTCGTGACGAGCCGCCCGGCCACATCGTCGATGTCGAACGTCTCCGCGTCGGCGGCCATCTGCGCATGGAAGACGACCTGCAGCAGAAGGTCGCCGAGCTCCTCGGCGATGTGGTCGGGCGAGCCGGCCTCGATCGCCTCGAGAAGCTCGTAGGTCTCGTCGAGGAGGTACTTCACGAGCGTCTCGTGCGTCTGCTCGGCGTCCCACGGACACCCGTCGGGCCCGCGCAGCCGCGCCATCACGCGTACGAGCTCGAGCAACCGCGCGCCGCGCGCGCTGCGTCCCATCACGACCTCGATCTCGGGCTGCCCGGACAACGCCAGCTCGAGGACCGCGCGCGTGATCTCCTCGCCGTGCTCGCGCGGCAGGACGAACGTGATCTCGCCGTGCTCCTCGGCAAGGACGGCGAGGCGATCGGCGACGGCCTTCGCGCCCGGCGACGTCTCGCCGTGCTTGTGCGCCGAGACGAGGAGCCGGAGCTCCGGTCCTTTGCCCGAGGGCTTCGGCGGCACCCCGCGCAGAGCCTCCGGCGCGGCTTCGTCGAGGACCCTGAAGGGCATCTCCGCGTCGGCGAGGCGCATGCCGAACTCATCGGCCGGCGCCAGGAAGACGTGCGGGCGATCGACGGCACGCCAGACCTCGAGCGGGAGCAGATCGGGTGCGCCCGGCCCGGGCTGGACGAGCAGAAGCTTGCCCATGTTTACAGGGTACGCGGCTAACGCGGGTCGAGGTCTACGAGAGTCACGGTGAGCTGCGCCTCGTAGCCCGCCGGACCCGACGCGGCGTCATACTCCTCCTGCCACTGAACGGGCATCGCAAGCGAGGGCGCATACCACCATCTCTGTAGCCTCGTGCCGTGTTCGTCGCCGGTCATTTCGACGGACGTCTCGATCACGTAGGTGCCGACCGCTCGTCCGTCGATCCTGAGCGTCTCGGTGCGCAGCACCCGTGCATGGTAGCTCTCGGTCCGTTCAGCGTCGCCGCCGTGCCCGCTCCAGGTGGCGCCGACCTTCAGCGGCAACTTCACCTTCTGTTGAGGGGGAGAGAAATCGACGTTGGTTGCTTGCGCCCGTCCTGCGCAACTCACCTGCGCGAACTCGTACTCGAGGAAGACGCCGTCGCGCGTGTATCGATAGTGATGGCGTTCCGAGTGCAACGACGAGTATTGGATGTCGAACTGATACGAGTTCGGGGTGGCACGACCATCGTAGGAATCTTTGACATACAGCGTGGTCGAGTCGGGAAAAGACCGGTTGCAGAAACCGAACGATCCGAAGCGCACTCCCTCCGTCCCCTCCACGCGAACCTCATAAGAGCCGGGTGTCGGACGAGACAAACGTTGAGCGGGTACGGCGGTGGACGTCGCGTGCGGCGCGCTCGCGCGAGGCGCTGGTGACGCGCTCGCGAGCTGGGTCGGCGTCGTCGAGGCGGTGGGCGTGGCTCCGAGCGACGACGGCGTTGCGCCGGGCGAGACGCTGGACGCCCCGAACGCCCCGCCGCGCTGCGGCTTCGGTGGAGGGGCCGTCGTCAGCGCGCCGTAGATCACGAGAGAAGCGACCAGGAGCGAGATCACGCCGAAGGGCCAGACGATCCACCCCGATGTCAACGCCTTCGACCAGCGCGGCCAGGTCTCGCGGGCGGCTCGCCAACGCCGCCGCAAGCTATTCACCCTCTGCGAGGCTCCCCCGGTGCATCCGCGAGCCACCTCCGAGCCTGCGCCTCGTCACGGAAGAGACCGAACCGATGGAAGCGCGCCAGCCGCATCACCGTCCGGGCGAAGGACCGCATGAACCCGTTCCCGCGGTAGAGCGCAACACCCGTCAGGTTCAAGCGCTTGATGCTCTTCATCGCGTACATCCCGGCCGCGGGGGTCGCCTTCGACATCGCGCCCGCATCGAGCATCAGCCGGGCCGTACCGGGGTGGCGGGCAGCCGCCTTCTCGATGTCCGCGCACATCGCCTCCGCGACCGGCTTCGTCATCCAGCCGGCGTCGACGGTCGCGCGGATGACACCGTCCTCGTCGTCCTCTACGCGGAAGGTCTTTTCAGCCATCGGATCTCCCATCGACGCCATCCCACCGTAGCGAGGCCGGCCGGGACGAACTACTTCTCACACACCGCGCTCACCTTCGCTATCCTGAGCTCACGCGAGGAAGGAGGTGGTCCCGACGTCATCAGATCATAGGACCCGCGAGGTGCCTGACCGCTAGGGAGCCGCTCGGAGCCTCGCTGAACCAAGCGAGGTGAGATTCGCCGGCGGGGAGAAAGGATTGACCTCCTTCTCGCGCCCGCCTCGACGAGCAGCTGCCGGCGGAATCCCAACAGCGACACCGCGCCGCGCAAGACGGGGTTCGGAATGGTCCACCGGACCGGCGTGCAATGCGTGAAAGGCTGCGCGCCACCCAGCGGCGAAACAGGCATAAGGCGAGGGGCCCGGCTCAGCCGGGCCCCTTCGTTTTTCTCGAAACCTCAACGGATGGGGATGTGATCCGGTCCTTCGGCTGACCCCTCCGCGACAACGGACTCCGGGAGGTCCGGCACCGCGCGCACCGGCCGCGCGTGGCGGCGATCGGCCCACACCAGCGAGAGCCAGTCCAGCACGTCGCGCCCGAGGATGTAGCCGGCGAAGTGGCCGCCTCCCGGGCAGACGACGAGCTCCGCACCCGGTACGAGCGCGGCCATGAACTCGCCGTGCGACAGCGGCACGATCCGGTCGGCGTCCCCGTGCCAGAACCGCACCGGCACGTTGATCTCGCGAAGCGAGAAGCCCCAGTTCCGCCCGAACAGCACCGCGTCCGAGATCGGCGCCCGCAGCCCGCCCTCGACCGCGGTCGTGAGGTCGTACAGGAACACCGCTTTCATCTTCGGATCGCCGAGCACCGCCCGGTCCGACGGCGGAGAGATGAAGTTCTTGTAGAAGTCGTACCCCTGCGATCCAACGCCGCGGATCGCACGGATCGTCGCCGTCAGAAGGGACGCGAGAGGCCCGCGCGCGGCGGCGAGGGCCGGATACAGCAGCGGCAGCAACCGCCAGAACCCCGGCGCGATGTCCTTGCCGCGCGTGGGTCCGATCCCCCCGAGTACCGCGCCGGCGCTCACGCGGTCGGGCAGCTGGTGGCACGCGGCGAGCACGTACGGCCCGCCGCCCGACAACCCCACCGTTGCGAAGCGATCGAGCTCGAGACCGTCGGCGAACGCCTTCAGGTCGTCCGCCCAATCGATGATCCGGTTGTACGTGTAGGCGGTCGAGAAGCCGGTGCCCGGCCGTTCGACCCCGATCAGCCGGATGCGGCGCTCGCTCGACAACGCCGGCACATCCGGCGGGATCTGCTTGCGGGCGCCCGGCGTGCCATGGAACCAGAGAACGGGATCGCCCTCGGGATCCCCGTACTCCGCGTACCCGAGACTGCGTCCTCCGCTCAATGCGACGAGCGACTCGCGGTAGGGCTGCGGCGGATCCGGCTGGTCGTCGTACTCGGACATGACGGGTCCTAACGTGAGGGGAACTGCGACGTCTCCGGTTCCGGTTCCGGCGGGACGAAGAAGTTGTGCGCGTCGATCGACAACGTGTCGGGGTTGAAGTCGCCGTAGCGCGGGTTCACGACGATGCGCGCGGCGTCGACGCGCTTCTTCATGAACGCGGTGAAGGCGTCTTGCCGCTTCGAGTCGGTGATCTCTTGCGTGAGCTCCGCGCGCGCCTGATCGAGCGTCTTCGAACGGCGGTCCTCGACCTTGATGATGTGGAAGCCGAACTGCGTGCGCACGAGTCCGGAGATCTGACCCTTCTTCAACGCGAACGCGGCGGTCAAGAACTCCTGAACGAGCGG
>JBASRP010000105.1:0-4331 GCA_049273905.1 Actinomycetota bacterium | reverse complement strand
GCCGTGCGCCGTACGACGTCGATCATCGTGTCGCGCTTCTCCCACGACGCGGTGATGTCGAGGAAGACCAGTTCGTCGGCGCCCTCGCGGTCGTAGATCCCGGCCATCTCGACGGGGTCGCCCGCGTCGCGGATGTCGACGAAGCGGATCCCCTTCACGACGCGGCCGGCGTCGACGTCCAGGCAGGGGATGATGCGCCGGGCGAGCATCAGGCCACCGTGGCCAGTGCGTCGGGCAGCGTGAAGCGCCCGGCGAACAGCGCTTTGCCGACGATGCACCCCTCCACGCCTAGGCGCGCCAGCCGGCGCAGATCGTCGAGGTTTGACACCCCGCCGCTCGCGACGAGAGGGCGGTCGGTCCAGTCCTGGATCGACGCCAGCAAGGAGAAGTTGGGCCCTTGAAGCATCCCGTCGCGCATCACGTCGGTCACCACGAACCGGGTGACGCCGTCGACGACGAGACGCTCGAGAGTCGGCCACAGCTCGCCCGCCGCTTCCGTCCAGCCGCGCGCTTGGAGCACCTCACCGCGCACGTCGAGTCCGACAGAGATGAAGCCGCCGTGCCGCGCGACCGCTTCGCGAACGAACGAGGGGTCGTGCAGGGCGGCGGTTCCGACGACCACGCGCGCCGCGCCGGCTTTCGTCGCCGCCTGGAGCGCGTCCTCGTCGCGGATCCCACCCGAGCACTGCACGGGGATGTCGACCGAGCGGATGACCTCGGCCACGACGTCCCGATTGCGCGGCACACCCTCGAGTGCCGCGTCCAGGTCGACCACGTGAAGCCATTCCGCGCCTTCGGACTCGTAGCGCTTCGCGACGGCGACCGGGTCCTCGTCGTAGACGGTCTCGCGGTCGAAGTCCCCCTGGACGAGCCGCACGCACTTCCCGCCGCGGATGTCGACGGCCGGGAGTAGGATCACGATCCGCCCGCCGCACGCACGAAGTTGGAAAGCAGCGCCAAGCCCGGCTCCCCGCTCTTCTCGGGGTGGAACTGGACCGCGTGGACATTGTCGCGCCACGCCGCGCACGCGAAGTCGACGCCGTAGTCGCTCACCGCCGACGCGTCCGCCGGGGTCGCATCCGGATAGAAGGAGTGGCAGAAGTAGAAACGCGTCCCCGGATCGATACCCGCGAACAGCGGAACATCACGCGTCGTGCGGACCTCGTTCCAGCCGATGTGAGGGATCTTGACGCCGTCGGGGAAACGCACGACCTTGCCCTCGAAAACGCCGAGGCCGGGACCGCCGCCCTCCTGCGACTGTTCGAAGAGGACCTGGAACCCGAGGCAGATCCCGAGGTACGGCCGCCCCTCCGCGATCCACGCCGCGATCGCGTCGCGCCCCGCCGGCCCGAGGTTCACGAGACAGGACCCGAACGCCCCCTGGCCGGGCACGACGAGTCCGTCCGCGTCGCGCGGGACCGCGGGCGTCACGTCGACCGTCGCGCCCACGCGCTCGAGCGCCTTCGCGACGGACCGCAGGTTGCCCATCCCGAAATCGAGGACGGCGAGTCGCGTCACAGCTTCCCCTTGGTCGACGGCACCCCCGACGCGCGAGAACGCGCACACGCCTTGCGCAGCGCCTGCGCGAGCGCCTTGAAGGTCGCCTCCACGATGTGGTGCGGGTCCTTCCCCGACAGCATGCGAACGTGGATCGTCGCGCCGGCGGCTTGCGCGAAGGCGCGGATGAATTCCTCGGCCAGGCGCGTGTCGAACGTGCCGATCACCTTCGTCTTGGCGTCGACGTCGTACGACAGGTACGGGCGCGACGACAGGTCGAGCGCCACCTGGATCAGCGCCTCGTCGAGCGGCACCAGCGCGTCACCGAAGCGCGCGATCCCCTGCTTGCCGGCGAGCGACTTGCGGAGCACGTCGCCGACCGCGAGACCGGTGTCCTCGACCGTATGGTGCGCGTCGACCTTCAGATCGCCGTTCGCCGTCACGGTCAGGTCGAAGCCGGCGTGCTTGCCGAGCTGCTCGAGCATGTGGTCAAAGAACGGGATCCCCGTATCGGCGCTCGCCTTCCCACGCCCGTCGACCTTCAGCTGCACCTGGACGTCGACCTCTTTGGTCTTGCGCCGGACCTTCCCGGCTCTACCCGTTGTCCGCGGCGGCATCCGCCAGCACCCCTCTCAGAGCTTCCAGGAACGTCGCGTTCTGTTCGCCCGATCCCACGGTCACGCGCACGCACCGCTCGAGGCCGGGCACCGTCGAGAAGTCGCGGATCAGCACGCCCCGGTCGGCGAGAGCACGCCACAGTTTGGTGCCCTCGATCGGCGTGCGGAACAGCAGGAAGTTCGCCGCGCTCGGGAACACCTCGACGCTCGGGACGCGCTGCATCTCCTTCACCAGGCGGTCGCGCTCGACGACGATCTCCTCCACCGCCGACAGCGCGGCGCCGGCGTGCCGGATCGCGACCTCGCCGCAGGCCTGTGTCAATGCGGATAGGTGGTATGGCAGGCGCACGACCTGGATCGCCTCGACGAGCCACGGGTGCGCGAGCAGGTACCCGATGCGCGCGCCGGCCAGCCGCCACGACTTCGAGAAGGAACGGACGATCGCCAGCCGGTCGTGCCCGCCGAGGATCGCCGTGGCCGACTCGCCGCCGAACTCGCCGTAGGCCTCGTCGACGAGAACGAGCCCTCGGTTCGCGTCGAGCGCACCGCGCACGACGTCCAGCGATTGCGCCGTGCCGGTCGGGTTGTTGGGTGAGCAGATGAACGTGATCGCCGGGTCGGTCTCTCCGACGGCGCGCGCCGCGGTCTCGCGGTCGAGCACCCACGGTTCGGGGATCTGCCGCTCGACGACCTCCGTCCCGGTCGTGTGCGCGATGTGCCTGTGCATCGCGTAGGTCGGCTGGAAGAGGAGCGCGCGCCGCCCGGGTCCGCCGAAAGCGAGCAGCACCGTTTGGATGATCTCGTTGGAGCCGTTGGCGACCCAGACGCCCTCACCCGGCCACTGTGACCGCGCGCCCAGGCCCTCGCGCAGCGCGCGCGCTTCGCGGTCCGGGTAGCGATTCAGCGCGAGCCGCGACACGCGTTCGGCGAGGTCCTTCATCATCCCGTCCGGGGGCGGCCAGGGGGATTCGTTCGTATTGAGGCGCGTCGGCGCGTCGACCTGCGGCGCGCGGTAGGGCGGCAACGCTTGCAGGTCGTCGCGGACGTCGAACGGTCGCTCGGTCACGACAGGCGCACCTCGATCGCGCGCGCGTGCGCGCCGAGCCCTTCTGCGTTGGCGATCGTGATCAGCGGCTGGGCGACGTCCTCCACGCCCGCGCGATCGAACTGCACGATCGCCGTCGACTTGATGAAGTCCGAGACGCGTAACGGCGACGCGAACCGCGCCGAGCCGAACGTCGGCAGGACGTGGTTGGTCCCGGCGATGTAGTCGCCAAGCGCGACCGGCGAATACGGACCGACGAACACAGCCCCGGCGTTGCGGACGCCCGCTAGGTGCGTTTCCGCGTCCTCGACGACGAGCTCGAGGTGCTCCGGCGCGAACGCGTCAGCGACGGCGAGCGCACGGGCGACGTCGTCCACGAGGATGGCGCGTCCTTGTGCCTTCAGAGCCGCCTCGACGTCCTCGTGCCGTTCCGCGCCGGCGAGCTCCTTCGCCAGGGCCTCCTCGACATCGCGCACGAGATCCTCCGAGGGCGTGATGAGCAGCGCGGTGGCGAGAGGATCGTGCTCCGCTTGCGCGACGAGGTCGGCCGCGACGAACGCCGGCGGCGCCGACGCGTCGGCGACGATCGCCACCTCGGTCGGCCCGGCGAACGAGTCGACGCCGACGTCGAGCGCAACCTCGTGCTTCGCCAACGCCACCCACAACGAGCCGGGCCCGACGATCTTGTCGACGCGCGGGATCGTCTGTGTGCCGTACGCCATCGCGGCGATCGCCTGCGCGCCGCCGCACTCGTACACCTCGTCGATGCCGGCGACCTCCGCGGCCGCCAGCGTTGCGGGGTGAACGCCCGACCCGTCGGGAGCGCCGGGCACGCACACGCAGATCTCCTGAACTCCGGCGGCGCGGGCCGGGACAGCCGTCATGAGAACGCTCGAGGGGTACGCCGCGCGTCCGCCGGGCGCGTAGCAGCCGACCCGGCGCAGAGGCCGCGTCTCCTCGCCGACACGTGCCTTGTCGTCCCCGATCCGCCACCACGCCGCGCGCTCTTCGGAGAGCTGTGCCTCGTGATAACCGCGGATCCGCTCCCCCGCTGCCTTCAGAGCGGCGACGAGGCCGGGCGGGCACTTCTCGCGCGCCGACGCGAATCCGTCCGCCGAGACGCGGCGCGGCTCGGCCGCGGATCCGCCGAACCGTTGCGAGGCGTCCCCGAC
>JBASRP010000007.1:0-1505 GCA_049273905.1 Actinomycetota bacterium | reverse complement strand
GCCGTCGCTCGCGGAATTCCGGCGTGTGCTGGAGCCGATCGCGTCGGCCGACCCGCGGGAGCGCGGACCCGGCTTCTTCCGGCAAGAGATGCAATGGCTCGTTCCGGTGCTCCTCGTGATCGCGCTCGGTATCACCGCGATCGCCCTCGGCGTGAAGAACTTGACCGATAACCCGAAGAAGCAAACGACCGGCACCGCAACGGCGAGCGCCTCCCCGTTCGCGATCCTCTCCGTCGACGACTTCGACCCTCAGCCGGGCAACGGACAGGAACACCCGGAGGACGCGAAGGACGCGATCGACGGCGAGGACACAGCGTGGTCGACGGTCGGCTATAGCCGCGTCACACTCGACGGGCGAAAGAAAGGAGTCGGTTTGCTCTTCGAGCTCGCGCCCGGCCAATCGGTCGGCCGCATAGAGGTTCGCACGCCGATCCGCGGATGGAAGGCCGAGTGGCGAGTGGCGGACGAGCGTGGAACGACGGCCGACGACTTCCAGGTGGTTACCACGTTCGAGGCGACCGGAGAGCCGATCACGATCTCGCCGGCTCGGTCGGCCCGCTATTGGCTCCTCTGGATAACGGCCCTCGTCGACAGCGGCTCGGGAGGGCCGAACCCCTATCAAGCACAAGTGTCCGAGGTGCAGTTCTTCGCACGGTAGGCCGTCCGAAGCCCTCGGTGCCGGGGTATAGACTCGCCGAGATGCGCGCCCGCATCGCCGCCGACACAGATCGCGAACGCTACAACGCGTTCATCGCGTCGTCCCCTCTCGCCGACATCTTGCAAGCGTGGGAGTGGGGCGAGGTGAAGCGTCGCTCCGGCTGGGCACCGCGCCGTTTCCTGGTCGAGGACGACGCGGGTCGCGTGGTCGGCGCAACGCAGGTTCTCGGCCGGCGGCCGGTCCGCGGAACGCCGATGCTCCTCTACACGCCGCGCGGACCCGTCGTGGAAGGCTTCGTGGAGGCGCCTCTCCGCGCGCTGATCGACGAGATCCGCGCACGCGCCGGCGACGCCTTCGTGCTGAAGGCGGACCCGGCGATCGAGGTCGGCTCCGATGAGGTGCGGGCGCTCGAGTCCGTGGGGTTGAAGCTCGCGCCCGAGGCCGGCTTCGGCGGCGTCCAGCCGAAGGCGGTCATGGTTCTCGATATCGCCTCGGACGAGGAGAAGCTGCTCGCCGGCTTCCATTCGAAGTGGCGCTACAACGTGCGACTCGCCGAACGGAAGGGCGTCACTGTCTCGCAGGTCGATCGCACAGAGCTGCCGGAGTTCTACGACCTCCTCGTCGAGACGGCGCGCCGCGACCGCTTCCTGATCCGTGGCCGCGCGTACTTCGAGACGTTGTTCGACGCCCTCGAGCCCTCGGGCCTGATCGCCATGTTCCTCGCCCGGTTCGAAGGGAAGGCGATCGCCGGCGCGCTCTGCATGGGCTTCGGGCCGCGCCTCACGTACGTGTACGGCGCGTCGTCGAACGAGCACCGCAAGGTCATGCCGAACCATCTGATGCAGTG
>JBASRP010000092.1:0-1805 GCA_049273905.1 Actinomycetota bacterium | reverse complement strand
GCAGATCTGCTGTCGCTGTCCGCGCACAAGATCGGCGGCCCGAAGGGCGTCGGCGCGGCCGTCGTGCGCCGGGGCGTGAAGGTGCAGCCGCTGCTGCACGGCGGCGGTCAGGAGCGCGAGGTCCGGTCCGGCACGTACAACGTCGCCGGGATCGTCGGCTTCGGCGCGGCGATCGAGAGCTGGGTCGCGGCGCGGTCCTCTGAGGGATCCCGGTTGGCGGCTCTGCGCGACCGCGCTCAGGAAAGCATCAGCGCCGCGCTTCCGGGCGTGCGCGTGAACGCGCGGGACGCCGAACGTCTTCCGAACAACCTCCACCTCTGCATCGAGGGGATCGACGGCGAGTCGCTGATCCTGCTGCTCGACGCGGCCGGCATCGCCGCCTCGCAGGGCTCCGCCTGCTCGAGCGGCGCTGCCGAGCCGTCGCACGTGCTTGCCGCGATGGGCGTGTCACGAGACCTGGCGCGCGGAGCGTTGCGCCTCACCCTCGGGCCGTCGACGACCGAGACCGACGTCGACGCGGCGGCCACAGCCGTGATCGCGTCTGTGGAGAGGCTGCGCGGCCGATGAAGGTTCTCGTTGCGATGTCGGGCGGCGTCGACTCGTCGGTCGCCGCGTCGATGCTCGTCGCGGACGGACATGACGTCACGGGCGTCCACATGAAGCTGTCGAGCGCGCCGGCGCACGAGTCGGCGGGCCGCGTGCACGGGTGCTGCACCGTCGAAGCGGCGGACGACGCACGCCGCGTCGCGCAGGTCCTCGACATGCCGTTCTACGTGTGGGACCTGACCGAGGACTTCTCGCGCGGCGTGCTGGACGACTTCGTCGCCGAGTACGCGAGCGGCCGCACGCCCAACCCGTGCGTGCGCTGCAACGAGACGGTGAAGTTCGGCGCGCTGCTCGAGCGCGGCCGTCGGGCGGGCTTCGACGCCGTCGCGACCGGCCACTACGCGGTCAACCGCTTCGAGCGAGGAGCCTGGCGCCTGTCGCGCAGCGCCGACCGCGCCAAGGACCAGTCCTACGTCTTGTCGACGGTCGAACCGGACGCGCTCGAGTTCGCGCGATTCCCCGTCGGCGCGCAGACGAAGGAGGAGACGCGCGCGATCGCCCGCTCGCTCGAGCTGCGGACCGCCGACAAGCCCGACTCGTACGAGATCTGCTTCGTGCCGGACGGCGACGCCGGCGGATTCGTCGAGAAGACGCTCGGCGGCACCACGCCCGGCGAGATCGTCGACATCGACGGCGCCGTCGTCGGCGAGCACCGCGGGCTGCCGCACTACACGGTCGGCCAGCGCCGAGGCCTCGGGATCGAGACCCACGAGAAGCGCTACGTGCTCGAGGTGGACGCGCCCCGGAACCGCGTGGTCGTCGGACCCAGCGAGCTCCTGGCGCGCGGCGGCCTTCTCGCCGAGCGCATGTCGTGGATCGCCGAGCGACCGCTGCCGGGAACGATGGTGCAAGCCCAGATCCGTGCGCACGGCGCCGAGATCCCGGCGACCCTGGAGACTGTCGGAGACGGCACCGCGACGGTCCGATTCGCGCAGCCGCAGCGGGGCGTCGCACCGGGCCAGCTCGTCGCGTTCTATGCCGGTGACGAGGTCCTCGGCGGCGGAACGATCGCGCGCTCCCTGCTGTAATCCGGGCGCACGAAAAGGCCTCGCAAGCCGACCTATAATGACGGCGTCGGCCGACCCGGAGGTCCTCGTGGAAGAGGTTCGCCTGCCCGATCTCGAAACGATCCGCCGCTTCTCGATCGCCGTGCGCAGTGAGCACGCGCCCGTCGAGCAGGTCCTCGAGGCGCTCGAAGC
>JBASRP010000069.1:0-1702 GCA_049273905.1 Actinomycetota bacterium | reverse complement strand
ATATTGGAACGCCTCGCGGATGTCCTTGCTCGGCGGGAGATAACGCAAACGGCGAACGAGGTCGGCACGCGTACGGTCCGGATGTCCGAGCCACACGAACTCATGACGCGGTAACCCCGAGCGGTGCGAGAGGAGGTCGCGCACCGTGATGCGTTCGGTCGCGACCGCGTCGTGCATCGCGAAGCCGAGGATCGCGTCGCGCACGGGCCGGTCCCACTCGAGCAGTCCGTCGTCGACGAGCGCGCCGACGGCCGCGGCCGTGAACGATTTCGTCGTCGAGCCGATCGGGAAGATCGTGCGCGACGAAACCGGCGAGGACGTTCCGAGCTCTCGCGTGCCGAAACCGCCGTTCAGGAGGACGTCGCCGCCGCGGATGACGCCGACGGCGCACCCCGGCACGTCCCAGAGCTTCCGTTGCTCCTCGATGAACGTTCGAAGGGCTTGCATCGCCGGCCTCACCGATCCTCGGATCTCTGAGCCCACCCTCGCACATCGTGGCCTGTGAGCTGGTCGTCACGCCGCGCCAAGCCGCGCGGGTCGATTTGTGGCATCGGACGAAGGCCGGAGAGAGGGCCGCGGCCTACAGTACAGATGTGAACGTTCAACCCCGACGCCGGGCCCCCGTGTGGCGCCGCTTCGTCCTGCCCTTGGCGGCACTGTCGCTGGCCGCCGCGGCCTGCGGCTCGACGGTTCCCGAGGCGCAGCTCGAGGCCGCGCTTCAGAATCCCGGACTCGGCCAGAACCCGGGATCAACGGGGACGCTCGCGCCGGGCGCGACCGTCCCGGGCCAAACGGGGACGACGGGTGGAACGGGGCTCGGCGGCACCGGCGCGATCCCGGGTCTGTCCGGCGGCGGGTCGCTCGGACCGGGCATCACCTCGAACACGATCTACATCGGCGCGATCTACTTGAAGAACCAGGCCGCCGGGAACGCGGCGCTCGGCGCGGCCGGACAGAGCGCCGCCGACTACCGCGACATCTACGGCGCGCTCATCGAGGAGATCAACAAGGCCGGCGGCATCGCCGGACGGAAGGTCGTCCCCGTCTACGCCTCGTTCGACGTGACGTCGTCGCAGACGATCGACCAGCAGGCGCAGACCGCGTGCGCGGTATGGACCCAGGACCACAAGGTCTTCGCGATCCTGGCCGGTGCGCAAGGCGGCGTGATCCAGGAGTGCAACGAGCGCGCGCACTCGGTCAACATCCTCGCCGGTGGGGACTCGGTCCCCGACACGTTCCGCCGCTACCCCCACTACGTCGAGGCCGCTGGGATGAACCTCATCCGCCAGGGATCTGTCACGGTCAAAGGCCTTGCAACCGGGGGGTATTTCGACAAGGGCGCGCGGCTGGGAATCGTGACCTGGGACTCGTCGAACTACCGGCAGACGCTCACGCAGGGCTACGTGCCGCAGCTGCGCGCGGTCGGTGTCACGATGGCGACGCAACCCGCGTACATCCACGTCCCGCAGAGCTTCTCCGACCTCGGCGGGATGAACCAAGACGTGAACAGCGCCGTTCTGCGCTTTGCGGACCAGGGCATCACCCACGTGATCATCATCGACGGCGCTGCCGGCGTGTGCGCCGGCGCGTGCCTCGGCTACGAGTTCCTCAACCAGGCGAAGTCGCAGAGCTTCAAGCCGCGGTACGGCTTCAGTGAATACAACTACGCCGCGTCGAGCGCAGAGGACGGCCTGTACCCGAA
>JBASRP010000035.1:0-1538 GCA_049273905.1 Actinomycetota bacterium | reverse complement strand
TTCGGTCCCGGAGGGGTAGCTTTCGCTTGCCGGGCAGGGTTCTGTGGGGCCGAATTCGACTTCGCATTCAACGAGGCCTTCGCCTTCGCCTGCGGTTTCGACTTCCAGTTCGAATTCTTCAAGGGCGAAGACCGCTTCGATCGTCTTGGCTTCGTCCATTTCGACTTCGCATTCGTTGCCGGCGGTGGCGTCGCAGTCGCCCAGCCATTCGAGGAATTCGGAGCCTTCTTCGGGTTCGGCGATCACGATCACTTCGGTGCCTTCTTCGAATTCGGCTTCGCAGCCTTCGAAGGGGCCGCCGTTTGCCGAGCAGGACACGTTGCCTGCGCCGCTGACTTCGACTTCCAGGAGGAAGTCGGCGGCGGCTGCGTTGGCGGCAGGGACGAGGAAGAATGCGGCGGTCACGAGCGCCAGGAGAACGAGCCGGGGTCGTGCCGGCGGCGAGCTGCTCTCAAGGGAAGGCTGGCAAGACTTCGAACTGGCGGAAGATGTCATCTGTGGCGGCTCATTTCTTACGCGTAGGGCTCTATGAATGAACAAACGTGACTGTACCCAAAAGTCTCGGAAACATGCCCGAAGAACGCCCCAAATCGAGCAATCGTCCATGCAGGGGCGAGCTGCTCTCTTCTCAGGCCCCGACGTCGACGATCTCGATCAGGCCCCCAAGTCCTTGCAGGTCCTTGGCATTGCGGGTGTAGAGGGGCAGATCGTAGGCCAAAGCTGTGGCGGCGATCATCAGGTCGACGGCACGGGGACCGCGGGCCTTGCGACCGGCGCTGAGAACCGCCGTGTATACCGGCCCGTAAGCTCGGTAGCAGCGCGATTCGAATGGCAACGGTTCGACGTTTGCCTCGATGTACTGAAGATGCTGTTGTCGCCTCGCCCGTTTCAGCTCATTCTCGGCGCTGGCCGGGCCCACTACGAGCTCAGCCAGGGTCAGCGCTGAAACGGCGACGATCGCCGGAAGTCTCTCGCGCTCGATCGTGGCCAGGTCCACCGCGACCGACGTGTCGATCAGGCCTCGTTCTTCAGTCAACCCAGTAGCGAGGCGTAGGGTCTTGATCGACGTAACGGTCGATGTCGGCCCGAAGCTCCTCGTAATCGATGCTCGGCGCATCCTTGAGCGCATCGATGAGGACGTCTCGCGGAACAAACTGACGCCGCTTGTACGGGCGCAGCTCACCGACCGGCTTCCCGTTGCGGGTAACGATGAAGTCCTCGCCATCGTCGAGGGCTCGCATGACCTCGCCGCTGTTGTTGCGCAACTCCCGCTGGGTCAGCCTCTGCGTCATCGAGGTCATCGTAGCACGCGTGCGACTCTGAAATTTCGCTTTCCAAAAGGGATTGACGCAAGGAAGCCGGCAAGCCGCCGGGGGCAGCGGGCGGCAACACGCCGAACAGCGCCCGCCTGGCGGATACCCAGGAGAGAGGTCGCTTCAAGGCCTTGACGCGCAGGCCACGATGGAGGAGGTCGCGAACCGCGAGGGCGGTCAGCGCGCGGTCGGTGTCGAGATCGGCGCGCAGCATGACCCCCGACG
>JBASRP010000034.1:0-3867 GCA_049273905.1 Actinomycetota bacterium | reverse complement strand
CGTCGTCGAGAACAACCCGATGTACACCGAGCGCGAGCTCCAGCACCAGCTCGAGGACGCGGGCGTCGAGGTGTTGATCACCCTCGACCAGTTCTATCCCAAGGTGAAAGCGATCCGGCCGGAGCTTCCGAAGCTCCGCGAGGTCGTCGTCACGAACGTGTTCGACGGCTTCAAGGGCATCAAGGCCGTTCTCGGGCCGATGACCAAGAAGGGCAAGGCGGTGCTCGCACCGGTCGGCAAGTCCGAGCCCGTGCGCTTCTGGAAGGACCTCATGAAGAGCGCGCGCGGCCCCGTCTCGCAGGCACCGATCGATCCCAAGACCGATCTGGCGCTCCTGCAGTACACGGGCGGGACGACCGGTGTCTCGAAGGGCGTCATGCTGACGCACTACAATCTCGTCGCGAACGCGTGGCAGAACCGGCTGTGGCTGACCGACGTGCAGCCCGGCAAAGAGGTCGGCATCGTCGCGCTGCCGCTGTTCCACTCGTACGGGCAGACGGTATGTCTGAACGTCGGGATCCTCTGCGCGATGAAGGGCGTGCTGGTCCCGAACCCGCGCGACATCGGCGCGTTGCTGAAAGAGATCGACCGCACGAAGCCGACTCTCTTCCCCGGCGTCCCCACGCTGTACGTCAATATCCTGAACCACCCGGACGTGAAGAACTACAAGCTCGATTCGATCCGGGCGTGCATCTCCGGCGCGGCGCCGCTTCCCGTCGAGGTGCAGCAGCAGTGGGAGCAGGTCACGGGCGGCAAGATCGTCGAGGGCTACGGCCTCTCCGAGACGTCGCCGTCGTCGCACGCGAACCCGGTCTACGGCAAGCGCAAGCCCGGCACGATCGGCCTGCCGCTGCCCGACACGGACTGCAAGCTGGTCGACGTCGACAACCCCAGCAAGGAAGTCGCGGTGCCGGGCCCCGGGGAGTTGTGCATCAAGGGCCCGCAAGTGATGCAGGGCTACTGGAACCGGCAGGACGAGACCGACGAGGTGCTGCGCGACGGCTGGCTCCATACCGGCGACATCGCGGAGGTCGACGAGGACGGGTATTTCAAGATCGTCGACCGCAAGAAGGACATGATCATCGTCGGCGGCTTCAACGTGTATCCGCGCGACGTGGAAGAGATCCTCTACCAGCACCCGAAGATCCTCGAGTGCGCGGTCGTCGGGATCCCCAGCACGAAGTCGGGCGAGCAGGTGAAGGCGTTCATCGTCCTGAAGTCCGGACAGTCGGCGACTGAAGACGAGATGCAGGCTTTCTGCCGTGAGCGCCTGACCGCCTACAAGGTCCCCAAGCTCATCGAGTTCCGCTCGGAGCTGCCGAAGACGATGGTCGGCAAAGTCCTGCGCCGGGCGCTCGTCGAGGAAGAGAAGATGAAGATGGAGGCCGGCCGCTCCTAGCGTCGGGCTCACAGCACTGCGAGAGCGCGGCACACGGCGCGCGGCCGACTGGTCACGCGCCGACGCGGTTGCTTGCTGGTTTTTCCCGATTAGTGCATGCGTCCTATGGACGTAGCTATGGCAACAGGCGTACACAGTTGTTCCTTGAGTTGGGTGGAGGGACCACTTGTGCGACGGTTGCTGAGAGACGACCGCGCCGCCGAACGGCTCGCGGCCTACCTGCGGCATGTTCAGGCGTCGTCGTCGACCAAACGCGGCTCGCCCGACGAGATCGTGATCGTCCTGCCCGAAAGTGCGGACGTCGTTGAGCGTCGGTCCGAGGGACACGCCACAGAGATACGGCTGCGGATCGAAACCGCGACCTAAGCGCTCGGCGCTAGTCGCGCGTCGACGTGCAGAGTTCGACCAGCACGCCGTTGTCGTCTCGCACATACGCGATGCGCTGTCCCCATGGTTTGTCGTCGGGCGCGGCGACGGCGATCGCTCCGGCACCGAGGGCTCGCGCGTACGCGGCATCGACGTCGTCCGTCACGAACGCGATCTCGACGCCGGGCGGTTGCTCCGCGACGTTCGCAGGACGGTACCCGCCCGGGAAGAGGCTCTCAGCCTGCTGGTGCGAGACGAACGCGAGCCGCGTGGTTCCGGTGTCGAGCTCGCCGTAGGTCGGCGGCTGCGCGACGTATCCCCGCGTCATGCCGAACGCGCGCTCGTAGAAATCGAGGGTCGCGACGACATCGGGGACGTAGACGATCGCGTAGCCGAACCTCACGAGAAACGCATCGTAGCAATGAGCGCCGGGTGGTAGTCTCGCCCTATGACCGGCGCGCGGGTCCTCGTCATCGATAACTACGACTCCTTCACGTACAACCTCGTGCAGGAGCTCGCGGAGCTCGGCGCAGAGCCGACGGTCGTGCGCAACGATGCGTGGACGCTGGACCAGGTTCGAGAGTTTCGTGCCGATGGGATCGTTATCTCGCCGGGGCCGGGCACGCCGGAGAAGCCGACCGACGTCGGCATCTCGAACGACCTGATCCGCGAGCTCGGGCCCACCACTCCGCTCCTCGGTGTGTGCCTCGGGCACCAGTGCATCGGGTACGTGTTCGGCGGGCGCATCAAGCGGGCGCCGCAGCTCGTGCACGGGAAGACGTCGCAGATCTACCACCGCGGCGAGGGCGTTCTCGACGGCCTGCCGATCCCGTTCGAGGCGACGCGCTACCACTCACTCGTCGTCGAGCGTGCATCGCTGCCGCACGAGCTGAAGGTGACGGCCGAGACGGGCGACGAGCTGGTGATGGCTGTGCGCCATCGCACGCTGCCGATCGAAGGCGTGCAGTTCCACCCCGAGAGCGTGCTGACGATCGAAGGGATGCAGATCTTGCGGAACTTCCTCGACCGCTGCGCGTCGGCGGCGAAGACGCCGGCCTAACTAGGTCTCGGTCGGCGTTGGGGACGGACTCTCTTCCGAGTTCGTGTAGATGGTGACCGTCGATCCCTTCTTCGCTTGGGTACCGCCGTCGGGGTCCTGATCGCAGACCGTATTCGGCGGGGCGAAGAAGCAACTTCCGGTGCTCCTGCTCTCCTGACGAACCTCGAAACCGGCGGCTTTGAGTTCGGCTGTGGCGGTTGCGACGTCCTCGCCGAGGACGGTCGGGACCGGTGCTGTATCCGGGCCCTTGCCGACGGAGACGTTGACCTTGGTCCCACGCCGAACCTCGACGCCGGAACCAGGGTTGGAGCCGATCACCTTGCCTTTGTCTTGCTCGCTGCTCACAACCGGCGTCTGTCTCCCGAGTTCGAGACCGGCGTCCGTCAAGAGCTTGGTGGCCTCCGCGATGGTTTTCCCCTTCAGGGCGGGTACCGCCGTTAGTCCTCGACCCGAGGAGACGCGCAGTCGCACGAGCGTGTCCTTGGGGTGTTCGCCGCTTTCGGGGTTCTGATCGATCACGAGGCCTGCGGCGACGGTGTCGCTCTCAACGTGATCGACGTCTATGTTCGTGAAGCCCGCGGCTTCGAGGCTCTGCACCGCCTCTTCTTCCTTTTGCCCGACGACGCTCGGTATGGCGAAGGTCTCGGGCGCTTTGTTGAGCGCGCTCAGGATCGCCCACGTCACCACGCCGGCGATCGCAAGCATGATCAGCGCCAAGAGGATCCACCCGGTCCGACGGCGACGGCGCGCCTCCGGCGGCGGAATCGCTCCGGTGCGGCGCATGACCACCGTCGAGTCCGTGGCGCTCGGCTGGTGGATAGATGTTTCCTCGATCGGCGCCATCACCGGCGTTGCAGTGACGGGCTTGCCGGATGCCGCGCGCATGAGGTCTTGCCGCATCTCTTGCGCGTTCTGGTAACGGTTGTCGGGGTTCTTCGCGAGCGCCTTCATCGCGATCGCTTCCAGCGCCGGCGGGATGTCGGCGTTCAAACGCGACGGAAGGATCGGGTCCTCCTTCACGTGCTTGTACGCGATCGCAACC
>JBASRP010000026.1:0-3053 GCA_049273905.1 Actinomycetota bacterium | reverse complement strand
GCTTCGCCGGACGCCCGCCGGCCGGAAGGCGCCGCCACCGAACGGTCGCGAGCCCGGCGTCGACGAGAACGTCGAGGTGCCCACGGGCGACGTTCGGGTGCAACCCGGCGCGCGCCGCGACCTCTTTGGCGGTGAGGGGTCCCTCGACCTTGACCAGCTCGAGGATGTGCGCGCGGGTCGGCGCGGCCAGCGCTTTGGCGACCTTCGGATCCCGCTCCCGGGTGACTTCCATCATGGCAACCGCCCCTGCTCACTCGGGGTTTTCACTATTACGATGATACAAACTGCCGGGCGGCCGGGTCAATCGGCCCTATTTGAGGACGAGCGTGTATCCCTTGAGGTCCGCGACCAGCGACATCTCGCCCACTCGGACGGTGATGTAGCTCGGGACGATGCCGCCGGGGAGCTTCGGGATCTCGACGGAGAATGTCGTCTCGCGGCGTCCGCGCTCCTCGAGCGCGGGCGGCGGCGTCTGGCCGTCGACCCGGACGGAGGTGGGTTTGAACGTGAGCGTTCGCCCGCTCAACCGCAGAGGTCCGGTCGCTTCGAAGCGGCGCGTGCGTCCCGCGACCGTGCGGTCGGCGCGCACGAAGACACGGCCGTCGGGCCGGAACGTCACATGGACCTTCTCGTCGTCTTCGGCCAGGAATCTGTTGATCGCGTCTTCGGTGATCCGCGCCGAGCCCGTCCCGTTCTCGACGTGAAGATCGAAACGATCCGAGCGGATGAGCACATCGAGGTCCGCGCGCACGCCGTGCATGTCGACGGTCAGCGCGGCGACATCGAGCCCTTCGAAGACGAGGTCGCGCGCCTCGACGCGCACGCCGGGGATCCGCCCCTGGAACACACGAAGCAAGAACGGGAACGCGTCGATCTGGACGGTCGGACGGCGCTCGAGATCGAACGTGCGCGCGATCCCCGTCGACATCTGCCCCTCCGTCACGTTCTCGAGCAGCACGCTGGCGCCGAGGAAGATCGCCACCATGAGAACGGCCAAGGTGATGAGACGCCGCAGGATGAACATCAGCTCGTCAGCGCCCGGAAGGCGTAGAAGAAGAGCGGCGCCGTGAAGATCAAGCTGTCGAGACGGTCGAGCGCCCCGCCGTGCGCCGGGATGACTCCGCCGGCGTCCTTGACGCCGAAATCCCGCTTCAGCATCGACTCGAAGAGATCTCCGAGAGGCGCCGCGATCGCCACGAGGACCGCGAGGACGAGCCCGCGTCGCGCCGTCATCGGCGGGTCGAGCCCTATGCCGGCGAGGATCCCGACGCCGAACGTGAACACGGTGCCCCCGAGGAACCCCTCCCAGCTCTTCTCCGGGCTGATCGACGGCGCGAGCGCATGCCGTCCGGCCCGGCGGCCGACGGCCCACGCGCCGGCGTCGTTCAGGACGACCATGAGCCCGAACACGAGCACGATGCGGAAGCCGTCGTGCATTCCGCGCATCGCGATGATGAACGCGCCCATCGCACCGACGTACACGACCACGAAAACGGTGCTGGCCACCGACGTGACCGCGCCGGCCCTGTTCGAGCGGAAGAGAACGGCCGCAGCGGAAAGGATCAGCGCCCCGCCGACGACCGCCGGAAGCTCCTCCGGCGCGCGCACGTCGCGCATGTACGCCACGACGTACGCGCCGGCGACGGCGACGAGCGCGACGAGTGCCGCAGGTTGCGTCCCGCGCGAGCGCGCGAGGCGCAGCAACTCACCCGCCGCGATGAGCGCGAGCGCCAAAACGAGAACGAAAAGGGTCACCTCGCTCACGAAGATGCACCCCAGTGCGACGCCGCCGAGGATGACGCCGGCGACGAGCTTGCGATCGGGTTGGCGTTGGACGGCGTCCACGGCGGGCCAGTCTACCGACGCAAGCGGCAGGATCCCGGCGCGGTCAGCTGGCGTGCGCCCGGCGCGACGGCCACCAGTTGTGCCGGCCGAGGAGCACCGCGATCGAGGGCACCAGCAAGCTTCGTACGACGAAGGTGTCGAGCAGGATCCCGATCGTGACCGCGAAGCCGTACTGCTGGAGGCTCCGCAGGGGCGCGAAGAGAAGAGCGCCGAACGTGCCGGCGAGGATCAGACCGGCCGACGTGATCACGTGCCCGGTCAGGGCGAGCCCGCGAGCCGTCGCGTCCGCCGTCGTGTACACGCGCGCTTCCTCACGGATCCTCGACATCAAGAAGATGTTGTAGTCGGCACCCAGCGCGACGAGCATCACGAACAGGAACGGGGGTAACCACCACGCGACGCCGGGCTGCCCTCCGACGATCTGGAACACGAACGTCGTCAGGCCGAGCGTCGCGAGCAGCGACAGCAGAACCGTGAAGATGAGATAGGTCGGCGCGACGAGGCTCCGCAGCAGCAACGCCAGCACGACGAAGATGCCGATCACGACCGCGATGATGATCGTGCGGAAGTCGTGCGTCGACAGCGTGCGGATGTCGTCGAAGAACGCCGCCGATCCCGTCGCGAGGATCTCGGCGTCCTCGAGCGGGGTCTTGCTGAGCGCGAACCGGGCCTGGCTGCGCATCACGGTGACGGCGTCCAGGGACGCGGCGGCGTACGGCTCGCGCGAGAGCGTCACGAAGAGCCGTGTCGCCTTCTCGTCCGGCGAGATGAAGAACCCGAGCTGCTTGCGCAGGCCCGGGATCGATTCGACGAGCTGCGGCGTCAAGCCGAGGTTCCCGGCGCTGACGAGGTCGCCGATGCCGGCCGAGCGCACGCGCGAGGCGCCCTCGGCGAGGCCGGTGCGCAAGAGCCCGAGCCCGGGGAGGATCTGGTCGAGGCCGTCGATCATCTTCCGCGTCCCGGAAACCGTCGCGTCGACGCCGGTGGCGCCGTCCTGCAAGCCGGGCCCGAGCTTCGCGAGCCCCGCGTCGATCTGCCCGAGCCCGCCGTCGAGCTGCCCCAACCCGGCGACCGCCTCGCGCACCCCGTCCGAGATCGTGCGCAGCAGCCCGGCCATGCCGCCCGCGTCCGCGTACTCCCTCGCGCCTTCACGCGGGGCGTAGCCGCCGGTGAACAGGCGGCCCGTCAGGCGCCCGTACGCCTCGACG
>JBASRP010000010.1:0-8528 GCA_049273905.1 Actinomycetota bacterium | reverse complement strand
TGTCGTCGGTCGCGCCCACCGTGATGACCCACGGGTCGTCGCCCGGCTTCGAGATCGTGCCGGGCTCGGGACCGAGGTTGCTCGCCGACACGACCACGACGATCCCTGCGTCCCATGCTTTCTCGACCGCGTAGTTCATCGGGTCGGAGCGGTAGGTCTGGGTGGAGTTGGTCCCGAGGGAGAGGTTCAGGACCTTGATGTTGTACTGGCTCTTGAAAGACACGACCCACTGGATAGCCGCCAGGAGCGTGCTCACGTCGGCCGCGCCGCTTTCGCCGGCGATCTTGACCGACAGGATCTTGGCTTCGGGCGCGACGCCCTTCCACTTGCCGTTCGAGGCGGCGCCGTTGCCGGCGATGATGCCGGACACGAACGTGCCGTGCCCGTACGAGTCGTTGCAGGTCGACTCGCCGGAGAAGTTCTTGCAGGGGCTCGTCCCGCCGAAGAGCCCGCCGTTCTGCACCTGGACGATGCGGCCGGCGAGGTCGGACACCGACGCCACGCCGGTGTCGATGACCGCGACCGTGACGCCCTGACCCTTGTTGCCGGCGGCGTTGACGTCGTCGGAGCGGACGACCTTCGGGTAAGCGGAGTTCGGGGTGCTGTTCCCGCCGCCCTCGGCCACGATGACGCGGCGGTCGAGTGAGATCACGCGAACGCCGGGCAGCACGGCGATCGCCGCCATCGCGCGCGCCGGGATCGAGGCGGAGAAGCCGTCGACGATCGACAGCGAACGGGTGATCGTCCCGCCGAGACGGACGACCGCCTCCTCGACGGAGGCGTCCGCGCTCGTCTTCTGGACGATGACCGGCACTGTGCCGGTGCTGTACGCGCTCAGCGCCGGATCCACCTCGGCCCCACCGGCCGAAGAGGTCGCGGAAAGCGTGGGATGGATCGTGAAAAGCGCCGGCGCGGAAAGCAACAGAAGCGCGATGCAGAGGAGCAACGCGAGCGGAGCCTTCGTTCGGAGCGAGCGGGTGGCCGTCATCAGCCTCTCCCTTCCATTGCGAGCGCTCCGAGTATCTCGGTACTTCTTCCGTTCGTTGTATAGCCCGCTGGAACCAAGTAGGAGGACTAATTCAAGCGTAGGCCTTTGGTTGCAGCGGGCTAGACCGCGCGCCCGGAAATCCCCCTAAAACAGGATGCGAGGCAACGCGTTCAACACGGGGCGGCTGGGTGGAACCGAAGCCTTAACCGATGACGGCGTCTGTTGCGATGTCGTCGAGGATCCGGCGCGGGTTCTCGAGGATGACGCTCGAGCCCGCGGCTGTATCCGCGGAATGGCCGTCGAGGAGAGTCACCCTTACGTCGGACGGCGAGATCTGCAGGGCGAGGAGCCCAAGCCGGAACGCCTCGACGAGCGGGATGTCGGACTTCATGTTCCGGAACATGGTCCGCAGGAACGAGAGCGTCCTCCCCGGCGCCCGCCTGGCCAGCTCGCGCGCTTTCGTCAGTCCCCCGACAAGCACTTGGCCCTGATGCACGGTGCGGTCGAAGTCGCCTCGCCCGAACTCGTGACGGTTCCGCGAATAGGCCAGCGCGTCGTGGCCGTTCAGCGTGTGCAGCCCGGATCTCAGATTCTGCGAGCGCGAGTTGCGGTCGGTGAACCGGCCTCCGAGCGGCCGCTCGACATCGACCGGTACGCCGCCCAGATCGTTCACGGCCTTCTCGAGCTGCTCGAACCCGCCGATCATGTAGTAGTCGAACTTGATCCGGCCCCCGGAGAGGTTCTCGACCGTCTTTACAACACACGGCGCGCCGCCGAAGAACCCGGCCGCGTTGATCTTGTTCGGGCTCGACCCGCACGCGAGCGGGACGTACGAGTCGCGCGGGATCCCGACGATCGTTGCCTTCTTCGTCTGCGGGTTGATCGCGATGATATGGATCGCGTCGGCGCGGCCGTTCTCGTAGCGGCCGCCGCGCCCATAGCTAGAGGCGCCGGCGTCGGTGCCGATCGTCAGGATGAAGATCGGTTTGTCGAACGAGGGCCGGAACGATCCCGTATGGGCCCGCTTGATGACGACCGGCTTCTCCTGACCCTGCGCGACGCTCATCCCGCCGGCGACCGTCCACGTGACTGCGGCGAGGATCGCCATCGACGAGATCAGCGCGACGAGCTTCCGGCGGGCGGTCATGACGCGCTCGGGCTCGGGGAGGGTGTCGGCGTGTTCTGTGACTGGTCGGCGTCGTACGCGGTGATGACCCACTTGTCACCGGACTTCTGCAGGTAGAAGGTCGCCTTCTGCTTGATCGTCACGGCGGGGCCGGTCTTCTTGAGGGTTCCCCTGGCGTTGAAGGTGGCCGCGGCGACGGCGAAGGTCGGCTGCGACTTGGCGTCGTAGTAGATCGTGATCACGAGGTCCGACGCGCTGGGCTCGACGCGCTTGAAGTCGATGCGCCCCTGCCCGATCGTCAGCGACTGGATGTCCTTCGTGAACGAGGCTTGCGCGTCCTCGGCGAAGAGGGCCTTGAGGTCTTCGAATCTCCCGTCGCCCCACTTCTCGGGGTCGACGAACGCCTCTTGGTAGTAGTCGTTGAACATCTTCTCGATCGCTTGGCCCTGGGCTTCCTGCTCGCCCGCGTCCGCGGCCTTGCCCTGGTTCACAGCGGCAACCTTCGTCGTGAACGCGAGCGTGGGCGTCGGCGACTCCTTCTCAGTGCCGCTGCGCGATAGCAGTGCGACGACGATCACGACGATCACGAGCAGCGCGAACAGCGTGATCGTGCGACGCCGCCGGTAATTGGGTCGTGGTCGCACAGAGAAAGAAGGACTGGTGGGCATGAACGGCCCGAGACTATCGACGGGGTACAGGGCACGCAACGACCCTGGTTACGCGCCGCGACCGGCCCTCTTTGCCTCGTTGCGGCGCCCGGGATAGCATCCCTGCCGCCATTTTCCGCAGTGTTTCGGGGGGCCTTTCCCCGCTTTCGACATCGGGAGGCAGGATGAACATCGTCCTTGCGCAGGAAGGCGGCAGCATCGAAGCCACCTTCCGGACGCTCGAGAACAACGCGCTCTGGGTGATCCTCGGAGTGTCGTTGCTCGCGCTCGGCGTTGCGTACGTGCTGGTGAGATCGGTCCTCGCGCACGCCGAGGGTACGCCGAAGATGATCGAGATCGCGAAGGCGATCCAGGAAGGCGCGCGCGCGTACCTGAACCGTCAGTTCCGCACGCTCGGCGTCTTCCTCGGTCTGCTGGTCATCTTCCTCTTCTTCGTCCTCCCGGTCCCGAAGGACGCCGAGCACTCGGATCTCGCGCTGCGTTTCGGACGCTCGATCGCCTTCATCTTCGGGGCAGGTTTCAGCGCCATCACGGGCTTCGTCGGCATGTCGCTGGCCGTGCGCGCCAACGTGCGCGTCGCGAACGCGGCCCGCGAGTCGGGACTGCGGCGTGCGCTCACCATCGCGTTCCGCGCCGGCGGCGTGGCCGGGATGTTCACCGTCGGGCTCGGATTGCTCGGCGCCACGGCGGTGCTCCTTATCTACAAGGCCGACGCGGCGCAGGTCCTCGTCGGGTTCGGGTTCGGCGGCGCGCTGTTGGCGATGTTCATGCGGGTCGGCGGCGGGATCTTCACGAAGGCCGCCGACGTGGGCGCAGACCTGGTCGGCAAGGTCGAGCAGGGCATCCCCGAGGACGACCCCCGCAACGCGGCCACGATCGCCGACAACGTGGGCGACAACGTCGGAGACTGCGCCGGCATGGCGGCCGACCTCTTCGAGTCCTACGAGGTCACGCTGGTCGCGTCGATCATCCTCGGAGCTGCCGCCTTCACCGGCGGCCCGTCGGGCTCGAAGTTCGCGATCCTCGGCGTCATGTTCCCGCTCTTCGTCCGCGCGATAGGCGTTGTCACGTCGATCTTCGGCATCTACATGGTCCGCCCGCGCTCGGAGGAGGAGCACGGGATGAAGGCGATCAACCGCGGGTTCTTCTCCTCGGCGATCGTTTCCGCCGTCGCCGTCTTCGTCGTGGCGAAGCTCTACATGAAGACCGATGCACATCCGAACGGCGACCTGCGCGTGTTCTGGGCGGTGCTGATCGGCCTCGTTCTCTCCAGCGTGATCCAGATCCTCACCGAGCACTACACCTCCACCACGCGCAACCCCGTGAAGGAAGTGGCCGAGTCGTCGTTGACCGGTCCGGCGACCACGATCCTCTCCGGCGTCTCTGTCGGGATGGAGTCCACGGTCTGGGCGCTGCTCGCCGTGGCCGGCGCGATCATCGGCGCCTTCGCTCTCGGCGACAACATCTCGGAGCGTCTCTATTTCATCTCGCTCACCGGCATGGGCATGTTGACGACGGTCGGCGTGATCGTGTCGATGGACACCTACGGTCCGATCTCGGACAACGCGCAGGGCATCGCCGAGATGTCGGGCGAGTTCGAAGGGCGTCCGGCCGAGATCCTCACGGGCCTCGACGCCGTTGGGAACTCGACGAAGGCGATCACGAAGGGGATGGCTATCGCCACCGCGGTCATCGCGGCCACGTCACTCTTCGGGTCATTCCGCGAGATCCTCATCGAGAACAACGCGTGGCCCGGCGGCATCCGCATCGACCAGCCCGACGTTCTCGTCGGCCTCCTGATCGGCGGAGCCGTCGCCTATCTCTTCGCGGCGCTCGCGATCCGCGCGGTCGGCCGGGCGGCCGGTCAGGTCGTCTTCGAGGTGCGCAAGCAGTTCCGAGAACACCCGGGGATCATGGACTACTCCGAGAAGCCGGACTACGCGCGCGTTGTCGACATCTGCACGCGCACCTCGCTGCGCGAGCTGATGACGCCGGGCCTGCTCGCCGTTATCACGCCGATCGTCGTCGGCTTCGCCTTGAAGGCGGAGGCACTCGGCGCGTACCTCGGCGGCGTCATCCTGTCCGGCCAATTGCTCGCCGTGATGCTTTCGAACTCCGGCGGCGCGTGGGACAACGCGAAGAAGCTCGTCGAGGAAGGTCTCTACGGCGGCAAAGGCAGCGAGGCCCACAAGGCGACGGTGATCGGCGACACGGTCGGCGATCCGTTCAAGGACACGGCCGGGCCCGCTCTCAACCCGTTGATCAAGGTGATGAACCTCGTTGCGTTGTTGATCGCGCCTCTGATCGTGCGCCACGTCGACGAGACGGCGTACCGCGTCGTCATCCCGATCGTCGGCGTGATCATCCTGGCCGGCGCGATCGCCTACTCGAAGCGGCGTCGTTCCGAGGAACAGCTGGCGCCGAGAGAGGCGCCGGCCGCCACCGCGGCCACGAAATAGGCGAGAGTCTCGCCGGAGTTCCGCGCAGGCGCCGCCCCGAAGGGTCACAATGAAGGGCGAGGGGTTGCGCTGATGGGTTTCTTCAAGAAAGCGATCGGAAAGCTCTCCCAGGACGAGGGCGAGAGGCGCGCGGCCACCGTTCGCGATTGGGCCGAGGGTCAGTCGGGCTGCACGCTCATCAACGATGCCCAGCCGCGGCAGACGGCGCGCGTCGCCGGCATCGTGGAAGGGATCCGCGTGCGGCCCCGTGAAGGCGTCCCGGCGATCGAGGCCGTCATCACCGACGGGTCGGGCTCGGTGACCGCGGTGTGGCTCGGCCGCCGCGTACTGCCCGGTCTCCAACTCGGGCGACGGATCATCGTCGAAGGGCGGTTCGGTGGCGACCCCAAGAGCCTTCAGATCATGAACCCGCGCTACGAGTTCGCAGGCGCGCAGCAGGTCGACTAGTCGCCGGGCTCCGGCCGCGGCTTCTTGCGGCCGATCAGGGCCGAGCGAAGCTGCTCCTCGCTGTCCGACGTCGTGATCGCGAGCATCTCGTCGCCGGCCGTCAGCGGCGTTTCCGGTTCGGGGATGATCACGTGGCCGTCGCGCACGATCGCGATCAGCGCGCTGTCGTGCGGCAGCCGCAGGTCGTACACGTGGCAGCCATCGAGCTTCGAGCCGGGCTCGAGCGTGAGTTCGACCAGCCGCACCTTCCCGTGCTCGAGCCGGAGCAGCTCGACGACGCCGCCGACGGTCACCGCTTCCTCGACGAGCGAGGTGAGGATGTGCGGCGGGCTCATCGAGATGTCCACGCCCCACGACTCGTTGAACAGCCACTGGTTGCGCGGGTGGTTCACGCGGGCGACGACGCGCGGGACCGCGAACTCTTGCTTGCCGAGCAATGAGATGACGAGGTTGTCCTCGTCGTCGCCGGTGGCCGCGACGAGCACGTCCGCGCGCGCCAAGTCGGCCTTGTCGAGCACCCACGGTTCGCACGCGTCGCCGTGGATCCAGTTGGCGTCGACGGTCGCCTTCGCGCGCTGATAGATCTCGGCGCTCTGCTCGATCACGGTCACGTCGTGATCGCGCTCGGTCAGGTCGGCCGCGAGGAACCTCCCGACGTTCCCGGCACCCGCGACGACGACCCGCATCTAGTGCTCCACCGGTTGGTTCAGCCGCTGGCGCAACGCGTCGATGGCTTCCCGGCGAACGATCACGTGGGCGATGTCGCCTTCCTGGAATGTCGCGCCCTCGCCCGGGATCGTGGCCTTGCCCATGCGGTCGAGCGCGACGACGAGCGCGTCGCCTGGCTCGCCCAGGTCCTCAACGGGCCGGCCGGCCAGCGTGTCGGGGGCCTCCAGCCGGAGCATCACCATTTCGCCGTCGCCGATCGCGAGCTCCTGGTGCTCGATGCCGTGGAATAGCTGGTCGTAGATCTCGGCCGACGCCCACTGGACGGTGGCGACGGTCGGGATCCCGAGCCGGCGGTAGATCTCGGCACGCCGCGGGTCGTAGATCCGCGCGACGACCTTCTCTATCCGGTAGTGCTCGCGCGCCACGCGAGCCGAGACGATGTTCGAGTTGTCTCCGTTGGTCACGGCGACGAAGGCGCCGGCCTCACGGATCCCGGCGGCCTCGAGGACGTCGCGGTCGAACACGATGCCGACGAGGGTCTGCCCTTCGAAGCCGGGTGGAAGCCGCTCGAACGCGGACGCGTTCTTGTCGACGACGCTGACGGTGTGTCCCTGCTTGGTGAGGGACACGGTGAGGTCCGACCCCACTCGTCCACAGCCTGCGATCACGACGTGCATCTGGGGCTCACCCTACCGGGGCTTCGGTCGCGTGCAAGTTGGTCTCACTCCAGGTGGTACGGGACGCTCGTGAGGACGACCCCCGGTTCGTAGAGCAGGGACGCCTTGATCGCCAGAGCCGTCTGGTTGTGCAGGAACTGGTGCCACCATTTCGACACGACGAACTCCGGCACCACGATCGTGACCACGACGTCCTTCGCCGAGGCGCGGATCTGTCGGATCAGCTTGAGGATCGGGCGGGTGACCTCCCGGTACGGCGAATCGATGATCTCGAGAGGTGCATCCGTGCCCCGTGCTGACCAGTCACGCATGACCTTCGAGGTCTCGGATTCGTCGACGTTGAAGGTCACGGCTCGGATCTCCGTCGGCTTGATGGCGCGCGCATACTCCAGCGCGCGGGCCGTAGCGTTGTGCGCGCCGGCGACCAGCACGACAGCCACGTTGCGGGTCGGATGGATGAGCCCGGACGCGTCGCCGTCCGCGGACGGGGTTGGGACGTCCGTGAAGACGACCTGGGGCTCGAAGAGCATCGCCGCCTTGAGCAACAGTTCTCTGCGCTGACGGAGGAAGCTTCCCATACCGCGGCCCTGAAGCGCTTCCGGCAGCACCACGGTCACGAACTCGTTTCCCTCACGTTCGATACTCCGGACGTATCCGCGGACAGCATCGACGAAGTCGCCATTCTCCTCGATGACATCGAGTTGAACAGGGATGCGTTTGGTGTTCCATGACGAACGAACCGGGTCGGCTGCTTCGGTATCGCCGACGAAGAGGGCTCGCAGCTCGATCGGGCGGAGCGCGCGCGCGTAACCGAGCGCCCTCATCACCGAACCGTCGATGCGCGGAACGAGAACGACGGCACGCGTCCCCACACCGAGGGTCGGCTCGCGCACAGACCGCAGCTGTGCGGCGACGGACCTGTAGTGGCGATGGATGCCCTTGAACATCAAGACGATCACGGGGATCGCGATCACCACGATGTAGGCCCCGTGAGTGAACTTGGTAAGCGTCACGACGATAAGCACCAGGCCCGTGGCGACGGCGCCGATCCCGTTGATCACTGCGCTCCGCTTCCACCCCCGCTCGCGCAGCCGGAACCAGTGCTTCACCATCCCGGACTGGGACAGGGTGAAACTCGTGAACACGCCGACCACATACAGCTGGATCAGCCTCGTCACGTCCGCGTTGAAAACGATGATCAGCAGCGACGACAGGATCGCGAGCACCACGATGCCGTTCGAGAACACCAACCTGTCGCCGCGGTTCATGAATTGCCGAGGCATGTACCGATCGCGTGCCAGGATGGACGAGAGCCGCGGAAAGTCCTGGTACGAGGTATTGGCGGCCAGGATCAAGATCATGGCCGTTGCGGCCTGGGTGATGAAGAAGAGGAACCCCCGTCCGAAGATGGTCTCCGCGATCTGGGAGATAACCGTCTTGAACTGCATCCCCCGGTCGACCAGCTCCTCGGTGATCGGCTGGACGTGGAGGGCG
>JBASRP010000468.1:0-2802 GCA_049273905.1 Actinomycetota bacterium | reverse complement strand
ACTTCGCTCTGTACGCGCGGCGCCGGATGGAGCTCTACGGCGAGACCGAGCGCGACTGGGCCAAGGTGAAGGTGAAGAACGCGAAGCACGGGCTCGACAACCCGTACGCGCGCTACCGGAAAGAGGTCACCGAGGACGAGGTCCTCGGCAGCGCGATGGTCTCCGACCCGCTGCGGCTGCTGCAGATCTGTACGACGTCGGACGGCGCGGCGGCGGTCGTGCTCACGAGCGAGAAGTTCGCGAAGGCGCACGGACAGAAGAATCCGGTGACGGTCGCGGCGGTCTCGACCGTGACGCCGACGTACCCTCAGACGGCGATCGAGATGCCGTATCTCGCGACGGACTCGGCCGCGGTTACGGCTCCTCCGGAGCGGCTCTTCCGCGACGCCATCGCGCACGCGGCCTACGAAGAAGCAGGGCTCGGACCTGAGGATCTGTCGCTCGCGGAAGTCTACGACCTGTCCACGGCGTTGGAACTGGATTGGTACGAGAACATCGGTCTCTGCAAGGAAGGAGAAGCCGCGAAGCTGCTGCACGACGGCGACACGACGCTCGGCGGACGGATCCCCGTGAACCCGAGCGGCGGCCTGGCGTGCTTCGGCGAGGCGGTGCCGGCACAGGCGATCGCGCAGGTGTGCGAGGTCACGTGGCAGCTGCGCGGGCAGGCGGAGGGCCGCCAGGTGGCGAATGCAAAGACGGGACTCACGATCAACCAAGGCTTGTTCGGGCACGGCTCGTCCGTGATCCTGACCCGGTAAAAGGAGAAGCCATGGCCGAGGCATACATCATCGACGCGTGCAGGACCCCGGTCGGCAAGCGCGGCGGGTCACTGTCGCAGGTGCACCCCGCCGACCTCGGCGCGCACATCCTGAAGGCGATCGTCGAGCGCACCGGCGTCGATCCGAGCACCGTCGACGACGTGATCTTCGGCTGCATCGACCAGCTCGGGCCCCAGGCCGGCGACATCGCGCGCACGGCGTGGCTCGCGACGGGGTTCCCCGAAGACGTGCCCGGCGTCACGATCGACCGCCAGTGCGGCTCGTCGCAACAGGCGATCCACTTCGCGGCGCAGGCGGTGATGAGCGGCACGATGGACGTCGTCATCGCGGGTGGCGTGCAGAACATGTCGCTGATCCCGATCGGGTCGGCCGGCAAGGCCGGCAAGGAGATGGGTCTGCCGGGCGCGTTCCACGGCTCGGAAGGATGGGTCAAGCGCTACAACACCGAGCCCGTCTCGCAGTTCTACGGCGCCGAGAAGATCGCCGAGAAGTGGAACATCACGCGCGAGGACATGGAGGCCTTCGCGCTCGAGTCGCACACCCGCGCGCGCACGGCCCAGAAGGAAGGCCGCTTCGACCGCGAGATCGTGCCGTTCGGCGACTTCAAGGTCGACGAGGGCCCGCGCGACACGTCGCTCGAGAAGATGGCGTCGCTCCCTCTGCTGCCGGGCGCGAAGACGCTGACGGCGGCGGTGTCCTCCCCCACCAACGACGCGGCGACGGCGACCCTGATCGCCAACGAGGCCGCCGTGAAGCGCAACGGCTGGACGCCGCGGGCGCGCGTCCACTTCCTGGGCGTGCGCGGGGCCGACCCGATCTACATGCTAACGGCGCCGATCAACGCGACGGCGTTCGCGATCGACAAGACGGGGCTGTCGCTCGACGACATAGACCTGGTCGAGATCAACGAAGCGTTCGCGCCCGTCGTCCTCGCGTGGCAGAAGGAGACGAACGCGGACCTCGCCAAGGTGAACGTGAACGGCGGCGCGATCGCCCTGGGCCACCCGATCGGCGCAACGGGCACGCGACTGATGACCACCCTGCTGCACGAGCTCGAGCGCACCGGCGGCCGCTACGGCCTGCAGACGATGTGCGAAGGCGGCGGCCAGGCCAACGTCACGATCATCGAGCGCCTGTAAGAGGTTCCCTCCGAGGAAGCGTCTGACGTGTCTGACGGTGTCGACAGTGTCTGACGCGTCAGACACCTCTGGGTGGAGGGATGCCGACCCCGGACGAGATCGAGACGTTAAGCGCGGTCGGCGGCTTTGAGGAGCTCGTCGAGCGCGTCCGGCAGACGGTCGATCACCTGATGCACGTCGGGCAGGAGGTCGCGGCAGGCGATCGCCGCGAAATTCATCTGGTCGATGTAGCTCCAGACCGTGATGTTGAGGCCGATGCCTTCGAGGATCGGGCCGACCGAGTAGAGCGCCGCGAGCTTCGCTCCGGCGATGTAGAGCGGCGCGCGCGGGCCCGGCACGTTCGAGACGACCAGGTTGATCGGCGGCCGGTGCCGCGCGGCCAGGCCGCGCCGCGAGTACGTCCGCATGAACCAGTTGAAGGGTCGCGGCGGCGCGTATTCGAGCCAGTTCGCCATCGTGTCGGCGCCGAGGATGTTCTGCGCGACCTTCGCTTCTTTGGTGACCTCGTGGATCGCCCGTACGCGCGCGATCGGGTCGGCGATGTCGGTTGCGAGCGTGGTGAACATGTTCGAGACCTTGTTGCCGCCGAGGCGCGCGACGTCGTCGGGTTTGTCCGACGAGACGGGCACCGCGGCGACCAGCGACTTGTCCAGGCGCTCGCCGCGGGCGTCGAGCTAGCGCCGCACGGCGCCGCCGGCGACGGAGAGGACCACGTCGTTAAGCGTTACGCCGAGCGCGCTCTTCGCGCGCTTGAACTCCTCGAGTTCGAGCGTCGTAGTCGCGAACGCGCGGTTCGGCGACAGCGGGCCGTTGAACGAGGTGCGCGGCACATCCCGGATCGGACGCGGCGGCCGGACGGTCGCCGTCTCGCGGTGCTTGGCGAG
>JBASRP010000462.1:0-2045 GCA_049273905.1 Actinomycetota bacterium | reverse complement strand
GCCCCGCGGCGCGACGATGCTCGTCGACGCCGGGCCCGACGAGCGTCTCGTCCTGTCGAAGCTGCGCGACCGCGGCGTCCGGCGGCTCGACCTCATCGTTCTCACGCACCCGCACGCGGACCACGTCGATGGCTTGCCGTCCGTCGTCGAACGCTACGCGAGCGGCCGTGTGCTCGAAGCGGGCCTCGAGGCGCCGCTGCCGGCGCTCGCACGCTTCCGCGCCGCTGCGGCCGGCAAACAGATCCCCCTCGACGTCGTGCGTCGCAGCGCGCGGTACGCGCTCGGCGAGGCTGTCGTCGAGATCCTCGGCCCCGCGACCCTCCTCGAAGGAACCGACTCCGATCTCAACAACAACTCCGTGGTGATGCGGATCAGGTTCGGGGCGTCGTGCGTCCTTATGAGCGGCGAAGTCCAGGAGGACGGCCAGCAGGCGCTCCTCGACACGCGCGATCCGCTCCACTGCCCGATCATGACCGTGCCACACCACGGTTCGAAGCGGATGCTTCCCGAGTACTTCCACGCGGTCCGGCCGGTCGTCGCGATGATCTCGGTCGGCGCCCGCAACGACTTCGGTCACCCGGCCGGCGAGACGCTCGCGGTTCTGCACCAGCTGGGCGTGCGCGTCCTGCGCACCGACCTGATGGGCGACGTCAGCGCGGCCCTGCGCGCAGACGGCTCAGTCGACACGCGCGCCGCGCACCCCGAGCAGCCGGCCGCGTAGGATTGCCGGCGATGGCGGCAGTGAAACCCGTGTGGATCATCGCGACGGCGGACGACTTCCTGGCCGGCCTCGAGCTCGACCCCCTCCGCGCGAAGGCGCGCGAGCGCGGGTACGCCGAGCAGGAGCTCCCGGCCGACGACCCCATGGCGATCGCCAACGCGCTCGAGACCGGCTCCTTGTTCGACGCGGGACGGCTGGTGATCATCCGCGACGGCGACGCCGCCAAGGAGCCCTCGCTCACGGTGATGGCTCGATGGGCCGAGAGCCCGACGCCCGACACGAAGCTGGTGGTGCTGACCTCAACGCCGACCGGGACCAAGCGAGTCGTGAAAGCGCTCAGCCAATTCGCCGAGGTGAAGACACCGGACGACGTTCCGCCGTGGGAGGCGCACGGCTGGATCGTGAAGAGGGCGCGCGCGCTCGGCCGGAAGATGACCGCCGAGGCCGGCAAGGCTCTCGTCGAGGCGCTCGGGACCGACCTGCGCGAACTGAACGGAGCCGTCGAGCAGCTCGTCGCGACCACGCCCGACGAAGAAACCATCGGCGTCAACGACGTCGCGACGCAGTTCCGCGGGATCGAATCGCGCATCCACGAGTTCGTCGATGCCCTCTTCGATCGCGACCGGATGCAGGCCCTTCGCCGGCTCCGCGCGCTGCTGTCGCAAGACGAGCCGCCGATCCTGATCGTGGCGTCGATCGCCGCGCAGCTGCGGATACTGGCGATGTTGTCGAGCGGAGAGCGCCGTCCGGCGTCCGCCGTGGCGAAAGAGCTGGGGATCCGGGAGGGCGCCGTGAAGCGCGCGATGCGGCGTTCCCGGAACTTCTCGCCGGCGGAGCTTCGTCGCGCTTACCGGCTGGTGGCCGACGCCGACCTGGCGTTCAAGAGCGAGGACGACGACCCGATGGTGCTCGAGCTTTTGGTCGACGAGATCGCCGGGCCGACGCGCGCGGCCCGCACTTAGGGCGCTACGCGCCCTTGTTGAACGCCTGGGCCAGCTTGGCCTTGTGGTTCGCCGCGTTGTTGGCGTGGACCACACCGGCCGCCGCGGCCTTGTCGTAGGCCCGGCTGACCTCCTTGAGGGCGGCCTCCGCCTTCTCGCGGTCGCCCGCCGTCAGCGCCGCGCGGAAACGCCGCGATAGCGTCTTCAAGCGCGACCGGTCGGCGAGGTTTCGCACGCGGGCCCGCTCGTTCTGCCGGTTCCTCTTGATCTGCGACTTGATGTTGGCCATAGGCGCGCGATTCTAGCAGCGGCGGAGAGGCCTGGCGACGCGTCCTCGCTGCCGGACGGGGCCGCCAGTGATACCGTCGCGGAAACTCCGAAGG
>JBASRP010000453.1:0-4279 GCA_049273905.1 Actinomycetota bacterium | reverse complement strand
TCGCTGCAGCGTCCACGCCGGTGACGCGCGGGTTGCTCTCGTAGGGGATGCGCGCCCAGATCGCGAAGCCGGCGGCGCCGGCCGACGCCACGAGCGCGCCCAGACGCCACAGGCGTCCGAGCGGCAGATAGCGGTGCCGGAACTCGAGCATCAGATAGCCCGACCCGATGAACGTGACGATCCCGACGTCGCCGAGGATGCGGTATTGGTAGTCGGTCGACTGTCCCAGCCGGCCGAGCACGGACGTGACGGCCAGCAAGCCGAGCGCGCCGGCGAGCGTCGCCCGGATCGCGTTGCGGTCGAGCCACCAGCGCCGGGTGGCCGAGAGAGCCACGACCACGAACCCGGCCGCGGCGACGTTCTTCAGGATCTCAGAGGCGTCGTTCATCGCCTACTCATTGTGCCCATGCGGAGCAAGCTCACGCAGGAGGAACGAAGATTTCAGCCGGGGATCTCTTCGTGATCCAGGCCGGTTTTTGCGGGGCCTTGGAGTAATTCGCCCTCTTTCGTGTACCGCGAGCCGTGGCAGGGGCAGTCCCAGGTGGACTCGACGGAGTTCCAGTCGACCGTGCACCCCATGTGGGCGCAGCGCGGAGACAGAGCCACGATCGAGCCGTCCGCGGTGCGGTAGGCCGCGATCTTCTTGCCGTCCACGTTGACGAGACCGCCCATACCCGGGCCAAGGTCCTCGAGCGTCCTGTCGACGGTCTTCGCGATCAGCACGTCGGTGGGAGCCCGGTGCATCACCTGCGTGGGCACGGATCCGAGCATGCGGCGCGCGCCCGTCATCCCGCGGTTCCCGACGACGATCAGGTCGAGCTCGTCATCGGCGTCGGCGACCTTGCAGATCTCGTCGGCGGGTTCGCCCGTCACGATCTTCGATTGCACGCCGAGCGCGCGCGGCTTGGTCTTGAGGGTCTGCTCCAGGACGATGGCGCCGACGATCTGGTCGCCGGCCACGTACACGACCGTCACACCGATGCGGAACATCATCCCTAGGTCGAAGGCCTTGCGCGCGGCCTCGGCGGCCGTGGGTGAGCCGTCGGTGCCGACGAGGATCCGTTTATACAGGCCGTCATCCGGGGACGGCGCCTCCTGCTCCTTGGTCGTGAACACGATCAGCACGTCGCAAGGCGCACCGGTGGCGATGCGCTCGGGGACCGGGCCCATACGGAACCGGCGGGCCTTCCCCATCCCGACGCTCCCGATCACGATGAGGTCGGCTTCGTGCTCGCTCGCGAGATTCACGATGATCTTCTCCGGCGCACCTTCGCGGAAGACCGGCGTCGCCTGCACGCCGGACGGCTTTACCCGCGCTGCCGCTTCCGTCAGGATCTTCTCGGCGGCGTAATCGTGCAGCCCGATGTTCGAGGTGGCGCACACGATCACGAGCCGGCCCTCGACGTGCTTCGCGAGGCGTACCGCCTTGTCGAGGGCGCGGTTCGCCGTATCCGACCCGTCGGTGCCGACGACGATCGTCCGGTAGCCCATCAGCTCACCGACAGCGTGCCGGTCATCGTGGTGGGGTGGACGTCGCAGCGGAAGAAGTAGCTACCGGCGTCGAGGGACGTGATCTTGTAAACCTCCGTCGCCGGGCCCGCGAAGATCTTCCCCTTGAAAACGTCGTCGGTCGCCGCTGCGTTGGTGTAGATCGACACGTTGTGGAGGACTCCGGCGTCCGCGTTGCGGAACCGGATCGAGAAAGCCTGGCCGGCCGCCGCCGTGACGGTCTTGGTGGCGAAGAGGCTGTTCTGTGCCTCGATCCTCACCACCGTGCCCGTCGGCTCCGCGACCGGCTCGGCTTCGCTGGGCGTCAGGCCCAGCGTCGGCTTCAGGACCATGAGATAGAGGATGAAGACGAGTCCGGCGAAACCTATCCACGTGATCATGAACGGCCGGCGGTTGCGGAGCACGGAATCGAACTGCTCCGGCGTCACAGCCTGCGAGCCCTCGGCGACGGCGCGCGTGATGAAGCGCACCTTCTGGTAGTAGGGCCGGGCCATGAAGTACATCGCGAGCGTGACGACGACGAGCGTCGCGAGCGCCGCCCAGATCCAGCCGAAGCCCCACCAGTGCCGTTGGAAGCCGGCCACGATCCCCCCGGCGAGCAGCACCGCCATCGAGATATAGAGCGGCATCACCGTTCGGCCTGAGGTGTCGAGCAGAGCATTGATGCGGTTCGGATCGCGCTCGTTCCTCAGCCGCAAGGCCGTCGCGATGGAAACCCCGTGGACGATGAGGAAGCCGAAAGCTCCGGCGATGTGAACGAAGACCCACCACTCGTACATGCGCTCGGCAGACTAGGTGCCCACAGGCCTTCGGTTCCACACAGGTGGCCGGTTATGACCTAGGGGGGGCTGGTATCCCTGCTGCCTAGACGGCCCTGCGATACCGCCGGACGGCGAGCGGTGCGAACACGACGAGGATCCCGACGCACCAAGCGAGGGCCTTCGTAACGATCACGAGGGTCGAGTCACCATTGGGGATCGTTTCAGGGCCGACTTGAAGGGCGCGGATCGCTGAGATGGTCACGGAAACCGGCTGATTGTTTGCCCACGCCTGGAGCCAGCCGGGCATCGATGTGACCGGCACGAACGCCGCGGACGCGAACACGAGGGGTGCCATGACGGGGAAGGCGACGGCCTGCGCGGATTCGGGATCGCGGACCGCGAGTCCCACGGTTGCGAAGATCCACGAGAAGGCGTAGCCGAACAAGAGAAGCAGGCCCATCCCGGCGACGTACTCGAGGAGGTTCGTGTGATACCGCGCGCCGACGGCGAAGCCGACGGCGGCCATCAGGATCACGACGAAGACGTTGCGCGCGAGATCAGCGCCGGTCCGTCCGACGAGGACCGCGGAGCGTGCCATCGGAAGTGAGCGGAAACGTTCGATGAGACCGCTCTGCATGTCGGTTGCGAGCCCGATCGCCGTTCCCACCGACCCGAACACGACGGTCTGAGCGTAGATCCCGGGCATCAGGAAGTCCTTGTAGTTGAGGCCGGGTGTGTCGGGACGTATCGCTCCGCCGAACACGTACACGAACATCAGCACGAAGATCACCGGCTGGATCGTCGAGAACACCATCAGCTGCGGCGTGCGAGCGAGGCCGATCACGTTCCGCCAGACGATGGTGAGCGCGTCCTGTGCCGCTTCGCCGATCCGGCCGACGCCCTGACTCCTGCGAGCGAGAGATGTCGTCGCGGTGGTCATCGTCCACCTCCGGCACGTGCGAGCTGACGCTGGGCCCTCTTGCCCTGCGGTTCTCCCTCGCCGTCGGCCGGTTCTGCATGCCGGCCGGTCAGCGAGAGGAAGACATCGTCGAGGCTCGGCTCGCGTACGTTGAGCTTGGACGGCGTGAGGTTCTCGGCATCGAGCTTGCGAAGGACGTCGACGAGAAGGCTCGCGCCTTGCGGAGAGGAGAGACGGATCAACGCACCCTCGCGTTCTGGGGCGTTGTGGTTCACCTTCGCCAACAGCGACTCGGCGCGTCGCGCGCTCTCTTCATCTGCGAACGAGAACTCGAGGACCGTGTCGCCGAGTTTCGCCTTGAGGTCGGCCGGCCTCCCTTGCGCGATGATCTCGCCGCGGTCGACCACGACGATGTCGTTCGCCAGCCGGTCGGCCTCGTCGAGGTACTGGGTGGTGAGCAAGACGGTCGTGCCGTCGGCGACCAGCTGCCGGATCGTCTCCCAGAGGTCGGAGCGACTCTGCGGATCGAGGCCGGTCGTCGGCTCGTCCAGGAAGAGGACCGGCGGCCTGTGCACCAGTGCAGCCGCCAGGTCGAGCCGGCGCCGCATCCCGCCCGAGTATGTGCGGACCGGCCGGTCGGCCGCGTCGCTCAGTCCGAAGACGTCCAGCAGCTCGTCGGCACGCTGGCGGATCTGCGGCTTGGGGAGGTGCGTGAGACGGCCGATCATCCGGAGGTTCTCGCTACCGGAGAGGAGGCCGTCGACCGCCGCGTACTGACCGGCGAGCCCGATGAGGCGCCGAACCTCATTCGGGGTCTTCACCACGTCATGGCCGAGCACCGTGGCGTTTCCGCGGTCGGCCGGGATCAACGTGGTGAGGATCCGGATGGCGGTCGTCTTCCCGGCGCCGTTGGGGCCGAGGAGTCCGAACACCGTTCCGGCCGGAACACTGAAGCTGATGCCTTTGAGGGCCTCGACCGAACCGAAGTTCTTGGCGAGGTCCTCGACAACGATGGGATCGGTCGTCATGGCGGCGAGATTACCTCCGATAGTTGAATGATGTCAAATTTTAAAGTCATCTGACATTCGTG
>JBASRP010000434.1:0-4170 GCA_049273905.1 Actinomycetota bacterium | reverse complement strand
CGTCCCGTCCCTTGTTTGCTTGGGGAGTCATCGTGGAGGTTCTTTCGCGATTCGCTTCTCTATAAGCGCTTTGGCGATGGGGCCGGCCACTTTGCCGCCTGTTGCCGCATCGGCCAGATCTCCGCCGTTCTCGACCACGACGGCCACGGCGATCCCCGGCGCGAAGGCGATGAACCACACGTGCGGTGCCTGGCCCTCGATGCCGGTCTGGGCCGTCCCGGTCTTGCCGCCCATCTCGCCGCGCAGGCTGGAGATCGCCGCCGGGCGGCCGGTTCCGTTGTCGACGACGTCGATCATCATGTCCCGCAACGTGTCGGCCGTCTCGGTCGAGTAGATCCGCTCGGACAGCGGCAGTGTTATCCGTTTGATCGTGCGGCCGCTCGCATCCTGGATCTCGCGCACCACGTGCGGCTGCGGCACGCGCCCGCCGTTCGCGATCGTCGCCGCGACAATGGCCATCTGCAGCGGCGTCGCACGTACGTCCTGCTGGCCGATCGACGAGAAGGCCGTCTGCGGCGCGTTGAGGTTGGGGTCACCGCACGCCGCGCCCGGGATCGAAACGAAGCAACTCGGCGCCGACGGCAGGTCGAACCCGCGGAGTGGATCGCCGAAGCCGAACTTGCGCGCCATCGCGTCGAGCTTCTCCGGTCCTACCTTCATGCCGATCTGCGCGAACGTCGTGTTGCACGACACGCGCAAGCCCTGCGCCATCGAGATCGTCCCGCCGCCGCGGCAGGCGCCGCCACCGAAGTTCGGCAGGGTTCGCGTGGTGAGCGGCAGCTTCAGCGCTCGCGGGTTCGAGAATCGATCCGTGGCCTTGATGCCGTCCTCGAGGGCGGCGGCGGCGACGATCACCTTCATCGTCGAGCCCGGCGGGTAGCGCTCTTGCGTCGCGCGCGACGTCAGCGGCTTCAGCGGGTCGGCATTGAAGCGGTTCCACGCAGTGCGCACCGCTTGTGTGTTGTGCGACGACAGCGGGCTCGGATCGAAAGACGGGTTGGCGTACATCGCGAGGATCTCGCCCGTCTCGGGATCGATCGCCACCGCGGCGCCGCGTTGCTTCCCGAGCTTGCTGCGCGCGAGGCGCTGCAGCTCCGGATCGATCGTCAACTGGATGTCGTTGCCTTTGCGGGACCGGCCGAGGAGGTCGTCGACGATCGACGAGAAGCGGTCCTGCGGCCCGGCGCCGATCAGGTAGTCGTTGTAGCTCTGCTCGAGCCCGGCGCGGCCGAACACGATCGAGTAATACCCGGAGATCTGGCCGTAGAGGCTTCGCAGCTTGTACTCGCGAAGGAATTTCAGGTTGTCTTTGGTCGGTACCGAACGCGCGACCACGTCGGCGCCGGCGACGATCGCGCCGCGCTCGATCGAGTACTCCTTGATCAGCAGGCGGCGGTTCGCCGGGTTCTCCGAGAGCCGCTCGGCGCTGAAGACCTGGACGTAGGCGAGCTGCGCGATCAAGGCTGCAAAGGCGATCCCGATCGCGAGGGCGACGCGCCGCACCGACCGGTTCACGCCGTCTTCTCCGCGTCGGACACGCGCATCAACAGCGCGATGAGGACGAAGTTGGCGACGATGCTCGAACCCCCGTACGAAACGAACGGTAACGTGATGCCGGTCAGCGGGATCAACCGCGTGACGCCTCCGACGATCAAGAAGGTCTGGATCCCCACGATCACCGTCAGGCCCGTCGCCAGCAGCGTGTAGAACGGGTCGCGCGCGCGGAGCGCGATGTGGAAACCGCGGGCGACGAGCACGCCGAACAGCAGCAGGATCGCGAGCGTGCCGACCATGCCGAGCTCCTCACCGAACGCGGCGAAGATGAAGTCGGTCTCGACGCCGCGCCGGATCAGATCGGGCCGACCGCGCCCAAGGCCTTGCCCGCCGATCCCGCCCGTGCCGAGCGCGAAAAGCGACTGCGCGATCTGGAACCCTGACGTCTCGATGCGGCTCCACGGATCGATCCACGCCGCGATGCGATTCTGGACGTGCGCGAAGGCCTGGTACGCCATGTAGGTTCCGCCGGCGAACAGCCCCACGCCGGTGACGACGTACGACGCGCGCGCGGTGGCCGCGTAGAGCATCACGACGAAGAGCGCGAAGAAAAGCATCGACGATCCGAGGTCGCGCTCGAACACCATGACGGCGAGCGATACCCCCCACGCGAGAACCAGCGGACCGAAGTGACGGGGTGCCGGGATCCTCCACGGACCGAGCCGCGTCGTTGCGGCAGTCAAGACCTCGCGTTTGCTCGCGAGGTACCCGGCGAGGAACGCAGCGAGCAGGATCTTCGCCCCCTCGGCCGGCTGGAAGTTGAGCGTTCCGACGCGCACCCACAGTCGTGCGCCCGACACCGTCCTTCCGATGCCCGGCGCAAGCGGTAGCAACAGCAAGGCCAGGCCGAGGAGCATCAGCGAGTAACGGAACGACTCGATCCGGCGTGGATCGCGGACGACGACCAGCGTCAGCGTGAACGCGGCGATCCCGATCACGATCCACGCCAGCTGCGGGCCGCCGAGGTCCGGGTTGAGCCGCCGCACCATCGCGTAGCCGAGCCCCGCCAACAGCAATCCGATCGGCAGCAGCAATGGGTCGGCGTTGTGCGCGTAGCGCCGCACGACGAGGTGCGCCGCGATCGCCACGCCGGACACCACGAACGCGTAGGTGACGAAGCCGGCCGGGATCGAGTCCGCGTTCGCGAAGTGCACAAGCAGAAAGGCGCCGAGAGACAGGATCACCGCGAGGATGATCAGGCCGAGTTCCGCGTTGCGTCTGCTCATGACGTCACGTGCCGCTCGCCGACGGACTTGGGCTGGGCGTCGGCGTCGCGCCTCGGAGGATCCCGGCGAGGACCGCCTCCGCGTCGGCGACGCTCTTCGCGCGTATGCCTTCCTCGAGGTCGGATCGGAATTGCTCGGGGATCTGCTCGATCGTGTATGGCGTCGTCTTCTCGACGTGGTTCAAGCTGAGCGTTGGGAGCCCGCGGAAGATCGCGACCCTCCCGTCCTCGACGCCGACGAAGTACGACCGGTTTACCCACGATCGGAAGCCAAGCCAGCTTCCGATCCCCAGCACGAGCACGATCGCGACCCAGACGGCAAGCCGGACCGGGAACCGCCGCTTCTCGCGACGCTCCGACCGCGCGGCCGGCGTCTTCGCCCCCTTGCGCGGGGGAGCGCTCGGCGTCCGCGTCGGGGTGCCGGTCATCTCGACCAAGATCACGGTGACGTTGTCGGGCCCGCCGTGCGCGTTGGCCTCGTCGATCAGGCGCCGGCAGCCCTGATCGAGGTCCGGCGCGTCGGCGAGGAGCTCGCGGATGCGCTCCTCGCCGATCACAGACGAGAGGCCGTCCGAACAGAGCAGCAGGCGGTCACCGGGGACGAGCGTGATCTCGAGGGAGTCGACGTCGACCTCGGGCTCGGCGCCGAGCGCGCGGGTCAGGATCGAGCGTTGCGGGTGCACCTCGGCCTGTTCCGGCGTCAGCTTTCCTTCTTGCACCATGCGCGCGACGAGCGTGTGGTCGCTCGACAGCTGCGAGAAAGCGCCCTCGCGCACCAGGTAGCAGCGCGAGTCGCCGACGTGCGCGAGGTGCGCCGACCCGTCGGACACCGCGATCGCAGTGAGCGTCGTCCCCATTCCGCGCACCTTCGCGTCGTCCTGCGCGCGCTTGTAGACGGCGCGGTTGGCCTCGAGGACGGCGTCGGCGAGCGCGTCGGCCACGCGGTCGTCGGGCAGGTCGTTGATCCGGCGGTCGAGGGACGCGATGGGTCCGATCGCGAGTTTGCTCGCGACGTCGCCCGCGTTGTGTCCGCCGAGCCCATCGGCGACAGCGAAGACGTGGTCGCCGCCGTAGTAGGAGTCCTCGTTGCGGTCGCGCGCTTTGCCGACGTCCGTGCGCGCGGCCCAGCGCAACGCAGCGTTGCTCACCGGCGCACCTCGAGCGTCGTCTTTCCGATGCGGATCTCGTCGCCGACGCCGACAGGCGACGCTTGCGTGACCTTGGCGCGGTTCAGATAGGTGCCGTTCGTCGATCCGAGATCCTCGACGAACCACTCGCCGTCCTTCGGGTACACGCGCGCGTGCATCTGCGAGACGTAGGTGTCGTTGAGGATGACCTGGCAGGACTCGGCCCGGCCGATCGCAAGCGGCTCGGCGTTCATCGGGTACGAG
>JBASRP010000118.1:0-3144 GCA_049273905.1 Actinomycetota bacterium | reverse complement strand
CGTTGTCGTAGAGCTCCGTGATGCGCGCGAGCTCGTCGTCCGAGAGCGTCCGCTTCTCCGTCGCGTCGACGAACTCGGCGAGCTGCGCCTCGTCGTAGATGTTGGGCAGGACGGTGACGATCAGCGGGTCGGCCAGCAGCCAGCGCAACGCCGCTTGCCCGATCGTCATCTCGCCGGCCTCGGTGAGGAACGTGAGCTTGTCGAGCTTCTTGAGGCCGTTCTCGAGCCACTCGCGCTTGCGGTGCGACCGATGGTCGTTCGCGTCGAAGGTCGTGTCTTTCGTGTACTTGCCCTCGAGCAGCCCGCTCGAGTGGGGCACGCGGACCATGATCCCGATCTCGGGCTGACGCGCTTCGTCGATGAACTCCCGGCCGGGGTCCTGCTCCAGCAGGTTGTGGATGATGAACAGCGCATCGAGGTGCCGGTTCTCGATCGCCCACACGCCTTCGTCGCGCCACCCGATCGCAGGACCCAGCGCGGCGCCGTACGCGCGGATCTTGCCCTCGGTCTTCAGGTCTTCGAGCAGCGTCCAGACGTCGTCGCGCTCGAGATGTGCCATGCGCGGGTTGTGGAGCTGCAGAAGGTCGATGCGGTCGGTGGCCAGCGCGCGGAGAGAGGCCTCGACCGAGCGCCGCACGACGGCCGGGTCGAGGTTGTGCGGCCGCTCCTCGTGTCCCTGCGGCTTCCACTCGATCTCGGTGTCGTAGCCCACCTTCGTGGAGTAGACAACGGCATCGCGGCGGTCTCCGAGCGCCGTCGCGAGGAGCGTCTCGCCGCGACGCTCGGCGCCGTACGTCGGCGCCGTGTCGAAGAAGGTGATGCCGAGATCGAACGCCTTGCGGATCAGCGCCGCCGCTTGGTCGTCGTCGTAGTCGCCCCACCAGCCGGCGGTGACGGTCCACGCGCCAAAGCCGATCTCGCTGGCGTCGATGTCGGTTCCGGGGAACCTGCGGTAGCGCATGTCACATCTCTCCGTCGTTGAGGATGGGTGCGATGTCTTTGGCGAAATAGGTCAGAATCATGTCGGCGCCGGCGCGGCGGATGCCGATCAGCATCTCGAGGGTGGCGCGACGCTCGTCCAGCCAGCCGTTCTGCGCGGCGGCTTTGAGCATCGCGAACTCGCCGGAGACGTTGTACGCGGCGACCGGGAAGCGGGTCGCCTCCTTCACAGCGCGGATCACGTCGAGGTACGGGAGGGCCGGCTTCACCATCACGATGTCGGCGCCTTGGGCGATGTCGGCCTGCGCCTCGCGCACCGCCTCGTCGGCGTTCGCAGGGTCCATCTGGTATTGCGCACGATCGCCGAACTGCGGCGCGCACTCGGCCGCCTCGCGGAACGGGCCGTAGAAGGCGCTCGCGAACTTCGCCGCGTAGGCCATGATCGCCGTGTCGGTGTGGCCGGCCGCGTCGAGCGCGCCGCGGATCGCGGCGACCTGTCCGTCCATCATCCCGCTCGGCGCGACCATGTGCGCGCCGGCGTTCGCCTGGCTGATCGCGATCGACCTGTACCGCTCGAGCGTACCGTCGTTGTCCACGCGGTCGTTCTCGTCCACGACGCCGCAGTGTCCGTGATCGGTGTACTCATCGAGACACAGATCCGCGATCAGCACGAGGTCGTCGCCGACGTCTCCGCGCAGGTCGCGGAGCGCACGCTGGACGATCCCGTCCTCCGCGTCGGCGCCGGACCCGTCGGCGTCCTTCTGTGCGGGGATGCCGAACAACACGACGGCAGGGATGCCGAGGGTCGCGATCGCGGCAACCTCTTTGCGGAGAGACTCGAGCGTGTGCTGCACCACACCGGGCATCGACGAGATCGGCTGCAGCTCGGCGATGCCGTCCTTCACGAACAAGGGCGCGATGAGGTCGCCCGCGCCGAGCGTCGTCTCGCGAACGAGCCGCCGCAGCGCCGGCGTGGCGCGCAGTCGTCGAGGCCTCTGGGTGGGGAAACCGGACATCGACACAAGGGTATCGCGGTAGGCTCGCCCTCACCATGCGGCAACTTCGAGGCCCACTCGCGCGCAGGGAATTCCGCATGTACTTCGCGGGGAACGTGGCCTCGAACATCGGGTCGTGGCTGTCCAACGTGGCTCTCAGCGTCTACGTGCTGGAGCTCACGGACTCGTCCTTCTGGGTGGGCCTGACGAACGCGGCGCTCTTCGTGCCCGTGATCCTCTTCGCCCTGCCGGCCGGGGCGCTCGCCGACCGCACCGACCGTATGCGGCTCCTGCGCGTCAGCCAGATCACCGCGTGCGCGTTCGCGTCGACGCTGGCTCTCCTCGTCGCAACCGACCAGGCCAACCGCTACGCGATGCTCGTTATCGCCGCTGGGCTCGGTCTCACGATCGCCGTCGCGATCCCGGCGATGCAATCGATGATCCCGTCGCTCGTTCCTCATGAGGAGCTCAACGAGGCGATCGGCTTGAACGCGTTGACGTTCAACATCGCGCGGGCACTCGGACCGGTACTCGCCGCGGTGACGATCACGGCGATCGGGTTCACCTTCGCCTTCACCCTGAACGCGTTGTCATTCGTTCCGCTCATCGTGGCGCTCGTCGTCATCCGCCGGCCGCCGTTCCTTCGCGAGATGGAAGGCGCCGGCGGGTCGATCCGCGAAGGTCTCTCCTACGCGTGGAACCATGTACAGACGCGGACCATGCTCCTCGGAGTCATGGCGATCAGCGTGTCCCTCGATCCGATCACGACCGTCTCGCCCGCGCTCGTCCGGGAATACGGGCTGTCGACGGGGTCGGCCGGTTGGATCGTCTCGGCGTGGGGCGCCGGCGCCGTCGCCGGGATCACACTTGGCCGGCGCTGGATCCACTATGCGTCGTCGCACGGCCTCGGCTGGGCGGGTCTGGTCGGGCAGGCCGTCGGTTTGGTGGCGCTGGGCGCCGCACCGGCGATCGAGGGTGCGATCCCTGCTGCGCTTCTGACCGGGTTCGGCTACATAACGGCGACGATCTCGTTCGTCACGACGATCCAGAGCGACGTGCCCGAACGTCTGCGCGGCCGCGTGATGTCTCTATGGACCGCGAGCTTCCTCGGGCCGCGCGTGATCTCGGCCGTGATCGACGGGGCGCTCGCCGACGCGTTCGGCCCCCACATCGCGATAGCCGTGTTCGCTGCCCCCGCGGTCCTTGCCGC
>JBASRP010000418.1:0-6597 GCA_049273905.1 Actinomycetota bacterium | reverse complement strand
GACTGGGGGAGGGTTGTTGCCATGAGAGAGATCCGGCCACACCGTGCGGTGAGCTCGCGATCACTCGCACGACGGACCGCGCAGGTTCTCAACGAGATTGACGAAACAGGTGACGCGGTGGCGGTCGTGCGCCATGGACGCATCGTGGCCGTTCTGGCGCCCTTCGACGACCGGCATGGCGATCGGTTTCGAGGAGAGACCGTCGGAATCGATCGACTCCCTCGACCTGAGAGAAGGAGACCGGTGCATCTTCGACTTGATCGCGACCGAGCCGTCAGGGTCTTGGAGTCCCGATCACAGACCAGCAAGCTTTTCGATCACCGAGGTTCTGGCGTCACTGACACGTCTCGAGCTAGCAGGTCTGATCGAGGAGAACCTGGGTCGCTTCCGGGTGACGAAGCGGGGCAGGGACGTTCGGCGCTAGCGCGTGGCCCAGACGACCAGGAGCGCGATAACGACGAACGTCACGACGAGGATCGTGATGTCGGCCTTCTTCGCGCCGCGGTACTTGCGGAGCGGGTTGTAACCCATCGCACCGTCGATGCTAATCGAGCGACGGGGGCTCGGGCGCGTCCTCGCGCCGGAGCTCCTCGATGTTCACGTCCTCGTAGGTGACGATGCGAACCTGCGGCACGAAGCGGCTCTGGCGGTACATGTCCCACACCCACGCGTCCGACAGCGTCAGCTCGAAGTGCACGTCATGGCCGCCGGCCTTCTCGACGAGATCGACCTTGTTCGCGAGATAGAAGCGGCGTTCGGTCTCGACGAGGTAGCGGAACATCGGCAGCACGTCGCGGTACTCGCGGTAGAGGGCGAGCTCCATCTCCGCTTCATATTTCTCGAGGTCTTCCATGCTCATGCTGCCTCGCCCGATCTGAGGATACTCCGGGCCCGGCGTCGCCACCGCCGCGCGCCGAAGACCAGGACCACTCCGGCGATCGCCGGCTCGGTCGCGTACCGCACGGCGGCGAGACGCCCCATGCGTCCCGGCGGCCAGATCTTCACGAACGCCTTGCCGACGATGTGCTCGCTCGGGATCGTCCCGAGGTCGAACCGCGAGTCGCCCGAGTTCGTCCGGTTGTCTCCCATCATGAAGTACTGGTCGTCGGGAACTTTGAACGGCCCGAAGGGCCGCTGATCGCGGTTCTTCGCCGCGATGTATGGCTCGTCGAGTTTGAACTTCTTTCCATCGGTACGCGTGATCGTGACGACGGCGTCCTTCATCTCGATCGTCTCGTTCGGCAACGCGATGATCCGTTTGATGAAGTCTTTGTCGGCAGGCTGCGAGACACCGAAGCCTTCCGTCAGGAAATCGATCACCTTCTTGCTGAGCGAACGCGTGTCGGCCGTCGTGCGCGGTTTCGTGAAGACGACCACTTCGCCGCGGCGGGGGTCGCGGAAGCGGTAGACGAAACGGTTGACCAACACGCGGTCGCCGCGACAGCCGTAGCAGCCGTGCAGCGTGGGCTCCATCGACTCCGACGGGATGAAGAACGCCTGCACGAGGAACGTCTTGATGAGCACCGCGAGGCCGAGCGCGATCACGATCAGGACGGGAAGCTCCGTCAGGAAGGTGCGCCGGTGCCGCTTCGGGGGTTCCCCGGCGGCGCGCTGCGGCCAGTCCTGCTGGAGGGCGCCGGCCGGATCGTCGGTCACCGGGACGCGATCGCTTCCTCGTCCCAGTCCTCGAGCGACTCGGCGATGATCGTTCCTTCCACGCCGACGCCCTTGAACGAAAGACGATGCACGGGCGACGGCCCGACGTCGCGCAGCGCGCGCCAGTGCTCGGCCGTTCCGTAACCCTTGTTGCGGACAAACCCGAAGGCGGGATAGGTGCGGTGGAGACGCTTCATCGCGCGATCCCGCACGACCTTCGCGACGATCGACGCCGCCGCGACCGACGCCGAGATGCGGTCGCCCTTCTTGATGCCGAGCGCCGGGCAGGGCATCCGCTTCACGGGGAATCCGTCGGTCAGCGCGTAGTCGGGCCGCGGATCGAGCCGCGCGATGGCCGCGCGCAACGCGCGTAGGTTCGACTTGTGGAGCCCGCGCTTGTCGATCACCTGCGGCGTGATCCGCACGAGCGTCAACGCGACCGCGTGTTCCCGGATCGTTGCGCTCATGCGTTCTCGCGCGAGCGGCGTCATCAGCTTGGAGTCGCGCAGCCCGCTGATGTCGAAATCCGGCGGGAGGATCACGGCCGCCGCGACAAGCGGCCCGGCCAGCGCCCCCCGTCCGACCTCGTCGGTGCCGGCGACGAGAGAGAAGCCCTGCTCGCGCAGCTGTTGCTCGATGAATCCGTCGGGGCGCATCCGGGCGCAGGATAACGCGCGCGGCCGACGCTCGCGGGTCAGGCCGTCCGCGCGATCGGGCGGCGGCGACGCCGCAGAGCGAGCGCGGCGGGCACGAAGACCAGCGCGGCTGCCGCCGGCGTTCCATACTTCGGTCTTTTCAAGATCCCGGCCCGGCCGAGCGGCCACACCTTCACGAACGCTTTGCCCACGATGTCGCTCCGCTTGATCGGGCCGAGCCGGAAGCGGCTGTCCGAGGAGTTCGGCCGGTTGTCCCCCATCACGAAGTAGCTGTCGGGGGGGACGGTGAACGGCCCGTACGGGTTCGTGTCCTTCTCCTTCGCCAGATAGGGCTCTTCGAGCGTGAGCGTCTTCTTGTCGTTCGTCGTGATCGTCACTACACCGTCGCGCATCTGGATGCTGTCGCCGGGCAGTCCGATCACACGCTTGATGAAGTCTTTCTCGGGAGGCTGCTTCGCGCCGAGTCCTTCGGTGATCGTGTCGACGACCTTGCGGAGGAAGCTCTTCGGCGGCTCGGAGTCACGCTCGGCTACGAAGACGATGATCTCCCCACGCCGCGGATCGCGGAACCTATAAACGAGCTTGTTCACGAGCACGCGATCGTTGATCTGGAGCGTGGGCACCATCGATTCCGACGGGATGAAGAAGGCCTGGATGAGGAACGTCTTGATCAGTAGCGCGAGCCCGAACGCGATGAGGATCAGAACAGGGAGCTCTTTGAAAAACGTCCAGCCGCCATGTTTCTTGGGTTCGTCGCCGGCCGGCTTGTCGGGCCAGTCCGATTGGAGTGGGCGGTCGCCCTCGAGGGTCACGCGAGGCCCGGCCTACGCCCCGGGTTCCTCTGACGTCTCGCGTTCGACAGGCTCGGCGGCGTCGGCGGCCGGCTCGGGCTCGGCGGCCTCGGTCTCCGCGCTCGCCTCGGGAGCCTCCGCGGTTTCCGCTGCTTCCACCGTCGCTTCCGGCTCCTCGGGCGGCGCTTCTTCGACGTCCTCGGAGGTCACCTCGACCACGGTGCCCTCCTCGGGGACGGCGACGCGCCGTTCGCGGATCTTGGCGCGGCGGCCGCTCAGCTCGCGCAGGTAGTAGAGCTTCGCCCGGCGCACCTTGCCGTGCTGGACGATCTCCACCTTGGCGACCGTCGGCGAGTGAACGGGGAACGTGCGCTCGACGCCGACGCCGAACGAGACCTTGCGGACCTTGAACGTCTCCCGCAGCCCGCCGCCCCGCCGTCCGAGCACCACGCCCTGGAACATCTGGATGCGCTCGCGTCCGGCTTCCGACACGCGGACGTGCACCTTGACGGTGTCGCCCGGGCGGAACGCGGGCACGTCGGTTCGCAGGCGCGCGCGTTCGACGAGGTCGAGCTTGTTCACAGCGACGAGCTCCTTGAAGAGCGGGAGGCTTATGGTACGAGGCCCCGATGCCGGGTGCAACGACGCGGAGCTAGGGGGCCAGGTCGAGGTCGGGACCCAAAAGGTCCGGCCGGCGGCCTTTCGTGCGCTCGAGGGCCTGCTTGTGGCGCCAGGCTTCGATCTCGGCGTGGTTGCCGGACAGCAGAACGTCGGGGACCTTCCTGCCCCGAAACTCGGGCGGCCGGGTGTAGTGCGGGTGGTCGAGCAGCCCGCTCGGCCCGAACGACTCCTCCTCCACCGAGGCTGGCTCCTTCACCACGCCGGGGATCAGTCGTGCGACGGCGTCGATGAGGACAACGGCCGCCGCCTCGCCGCCGGCGATGACGTAGTCGCCGATCGAGATCTCGTCGGTCGCGAGCCCTTCCGCGACACGCTCGTCGACTCCCTCGTAGCGTCCGCACATCACGACCAGGTGTGGCTCCTCCGACAACTCACGCACGAGCTCCTGATCGAGCCGGCGCCCGGCCGGCGACAGCAAGATCCGCCGCGCCTTCTCCCAACCCTCGAGCGCTTCAACTGCCGCGAACCACGGCTCGGGCTTCATCACCATGCCGACGCCGCCGCCGTACGGCTCGTCGTCGACCGTGCGATGCGGGTCGGTGGTCTGATCGCGCAGATCGTGCAGGACGACGTCGATGAGCCCGCGCGCGCGGGCCTTGCCCAGCAGGGACGCGTCGAGCGGCCCGGCGAAGAACTCCGGGAAGATCGTGACGACGTCGACCTTCATGGCTCCAGATCCAGTATCAGCTGCGTGCAGACGAAGACGGCGACCACCTTGCCATCATCGCGCGTGACGCGCGCTTCCCACACGTGGGTGCGTCCGCCGAGGTGGACCGGCGTCGCTTCGGCGACCAAGGTCCCGGACGACGTCGTCGCGATCAGGTTCGCCTTCAACTCCACCGTGGTGAACGTCTTCCCTTCGGGTAGCGACGACTGACACGCCACCCCACACGCGCTATCGGCGAGCGACACGACCGCGCCGGCGTGGAGCCCATCCGCGCGGAAGCGCAGGTGTTTCTCCTCGACGTCCATCTCCACGCGCGCGTAGCCGTGGCGCCGCTCGACGACGTTCATGCCGAGCAGCCCCGGGAAGCGCTTCGTCCGCAGGCCTTCGCCGGGCATCGTCATTCCAACAACCCCGGGATCACGTGGAGCACGATCCTCCCGCCTTCGAGGTCGACCCGTCGAACGAACTCTTCCACAGCAGGGACCAACACTTCCTTCTCGCCCGTATCGACGACCCAGAGGTCGCCGCCGCCGCCCTCGAGCACTCGCACGAACGTCCCTACCGTGCGGCCGTCCTCGTCGGCAACCGTTAGACCTTCGAGCTGCCACTCGTAGTACATCCCATCCTCGAGGGGGACGGCGTCTTCCCGAGCGATCGACAGCAACGCGCCCCGCAAGGCCTCGGCAGCATCGCGATCCGTGACCTCTTCGAAGGTGACGAGCGATCGGCCACGATCGTTGCGCGTCGCGCGCACGGTGAGGGTGCGGCGCGCGCCGTCCGGATCGCCGGCGTCGATCCGTCCGCCGGGCGCGAAGCGTTCGGGAGCGTCGGAGAGGACCTCGACCACCATCTCACCGCGGAGCCCGTGCGGCTTGACGATCCGTCCGACGACGAGCCGCGCGGGCGCCTCGCCCATGAGAAGAAGGGTCAGTCGACGATCTCGATGTAGGCGTGGATGCCGGCTTTGGCGGCGGACGCGCGGGCCAGCTGCCGGATCGCGCGGGCGGTGCGGCCGTGACGGCCGATCACGCGCCCCATGTCCTCCTGGTTCACCTTGAGGCGGAAGATCGTCTGGCCCCCGTCGCCGGGCGCGGTCGTGACCTCGACATCGTCGGGGTGCTCGACCATCGAGCGGGCGATGTACGCGAGCGTCGCCTCTACGAGGCTTTGCTCGCTGCCTTCTTCGTCGCCAGGTGCTTCTGCCATATGCCGGTGGCCCGCAGCAACGCGACGACGCTCGCGGACGGCTGCGCGCCTTTCGCGAGCCAGCCGAGAGCCTTCTCCTCGTCGATGCGGATCTCAGAGGGATCCGTGAGTGGGTTGTAGGTGCCGAGCTCTTCGATGTTGCGCCCGTCGCGGGGGCTCCGCTGATCGGCAACCACGACGCGGTACGAGGGCTGCTTGCGCTTCCCCGTCCGCCGAAGTCTCATCCGTACTGACATAACGAGGGCACAGGCTACCAGGCCGAACGTGCCGTGTCGTCGCGTGGTTTAGCGGCGTTTCTTCTTCTTCTTGCCGTGCTGCTTCGGCTTGTGCGGCCGCTGCTTCGGCTTCGGACGCCCACCCGCGCCGCCCCCCGGCCCGCGCGGGAGAACCATCCCCTTCGGCATCTGTGGCAGACCGCCGCCGCCGGCCATCGCCTTCATCATCTTCTTGGCCTCGCCGAACTGCCGCAGCAGCCCGTTCACGTCGCCGGTCGTCATGCCGCAGCCCCGGGCGATGCGTGACCGGCGCGAGCCGTCGATGACCGACGGGTCGCGGCGCTCCCCCGGCGTCATCGAGCAGATGATCGCCTCGGTGCGCGCCATGTCCTTCTCGTCGAGCTCGAGCCCCTTCAGCTGCGATCCGAGCCCCGGGATCATGCCGAGCAGGTTGGTCAGCGGCCCCATCTTGCGCAGCTGCCGCATCTGATCGAGGAAGTCTTCGAGCGTGAAGCTCGCCTCGAGGAACTTCTTCTCCATCTCCGCGGCTTGCTCTTCCTCGAACGCCTCCTCGGCCTTCTCGATCAGCGTCAGCATGTCGCCCATGCCGAGGATGCGGCCGGCGATCCGGTCGGGGTGGAACGGCTCGAAGGCATCGAGCTTCTCCCCCGTCGACGCGAATTTCACCGGGCGGCCCGACACGTGCGCGATCGACAGCGCAGCGC
>JBASRP010000400.1:0-1568 GCA_049273905.1 Actinomycetota bacterium | reverse complement strand
ACCATCTGATCTGCCGCAGTTTGGGAAGGATCAAGGCCTACAAGCCGGAACTTTTGGTGGCGTTGTTCGACGGTGACAATACCCTTTGGTACCAAGACGTCTCTAATGCGGGTGTCAAAAAGGGCGTGGCGGCCAAGCGTCTGAATTGGGGCCCCACCAAGGCCGAGCTGCTCAGCGTCTATCCGCCCCCGGAACAACGGGAAAGTTATAAAGCGACCAAAACCCCTTACGACTATTATCAAGAACTCTATAAAAAAGTCGGGCCCTTGTGGAATTATAACTACGCCGCCTTGGCCTTTCGCGGTTTGCCGCTGAAGGAGGCCTTCGTCAATTTTCAGGAAATGGTCTTGGAACCTTACGGACCCCAGCCCTTTCCCGAGATGACCGATCTGCTTCGTTATCTGCATCAACAAGGTGTCGTCACCGGGGTCGTATCGGCTTCACCCGTGTTCGGCGTTATTCCCATGGTGGAGCGTCTCGGAACGGAAATTCCTTTGGAACGGATCGAGGGGCTCGATGTCTTCGTTAAAAATCCCAGCGACCCCAATGCTCTGCCGGTTCGTCTCAGCCGCTTAATCAATCAAGGAAGACTGGAATTGGGCGTGAATCAGATCACTCCGTTCCGGACCTACCAAGAAGTCCTCGACACCTATGGTGATTGGATCATCGTCGATGTGGATCAAGTCATCAACGCCCGCGGCGGCAAGGGAGTCCATGGCCGTTCCATCGCGCGCCGTTACGTCGCGGAGAAAAATCGCACCGCGCAAAAACCCGAGGAAAAAATCAGTTTGGAAGAAATGAAATTGGTCTTGATCGGCGGGGATAATTTTGCGCCGGCCACCGATATCGCCAGGACGGAGGGGGACCGTATCAAGGCCGCCCTGGAAGAAGGCAACGATCAAGGAATGTCCGAATCCTTGGGTTTTATGCCCGCCAGTGGCAGCGTTCCCGGCGGCGCGGACTTTCTTTTCATCCGCCGCTATGAATTGGATGAAAATAATCAGATCTGGCCCAAAAGAGGGATGTTGAAAAATTTTCAGGAGTACATCGACCAGCAAAAATTACTGCACCCCAAGGAAGTAGGACTGGTGATGACCCAGGAGGCCCTTACCGAGCTTAAGGTGGCCGGGGCCAAGGGAGGTTTTTTGAAAGATCGTCCCACCGCAACGGAAACCCAACCCAGCGGGGAGACGCAGCCCGAGACAAAACCCACACTTTCGGAAACTCAACCGGGGACCGCACCGGGACAAGTTCCGGGCGTTCCCCTGCCGCCGGTTCCCACGCCCCATCCCATGCCGCCTGAACAAGCCTTTCCTCCCGTTCCCACCGAGCCGGGAACTCCCCCAGGACCGCCGCCGCTCCCCGGCACTCCGCCCACGACCGGCGCTCCTCCTCCCTCGACCGATCGTCCGGCTCCGGCCATGACACCGCCGGCACCGACCACGGCGCCTCCGCCAGGGCAGTTGGCACCCTTGCCTCCGGCGCCCAGCGCCAACGACGCCTTGCAATAATTCTTGGCGTGTTTCGTTGAGGATTAGTTCGTGACTCCTTGCATGACGGGGAATTGT
>JBASRP010000383.1:0-3358 GCA_049273905.1 Actinomycetota bacterium | reverse complement strand
TCGGTGATGGTCGGCGCCGGCTTGCTCGCGCGGAACGCCGCCGCCCGCGGGCTGCGCGTGGCGCCGACGGTGAAGACGAGCCTCGCGCCCGGCTCGCCGGTCGTCGAGGACTACCTCCGCCGGGCCGGCCTGCTGGAGGAACTCGAGAAGTTGAACTTCTTCCTCGTCGGGTTCGGGTGCACCACGTGCATCGGCAACTCGGGGCCGCTGCCCGATCCGGTCGCGAACGCGATCGACGGCGACGACCTGGCCGTCGCGGCCGTGCTGTCCGGGAACCGCAACTTCGAGGGACGCATCCACCCGCAGGTGCGGATGGCGTTCCTCGGCTCTCCCCCGCTGGTCGTCGCGTACGCACTCGCCGGGACCGTCGACATAGACCTGACCACGGATCCGCTGGGGACGGGATCGGACGGCGCGCCGGTCTTCCTGCGCGACATCTGGCCCTCCGCCGACGAGGTCCGCGCGACGGTCGAAGCGTCGATGGACGCCGAGGCGTACCGCTCGCGTTTCGCCTCGATCACCGAAGGAGACGACCGCTGGCGCTCGCTGCCTGTCCCCGAGGGCGAGCTGTACGAGTGGGACGCGTCGTCGACGTACATCGCCGAGCCGCCGTTCCTCCAGGGGGTCGGCAAGACGGCGCCGTCGGTCGAGGACATCTCGGGGGCGCGCGTCCTGGTGTGGGCCGGCGACTCGGTCACGACCGACCACATCTCACCGGCGGGCTCGATCAAAGCGGCGTCGCCGGCCGGCGAGTACCTCCAGTCGCTGGACGTCACGGCCGACAAGCTTCACTCGTACGGCGCGCGCCGGGGCAACCACGAGGTGATGGTGCGGGGAACCTTCGCGAACATCCGGTTCCGCAACAAGCTCGTGCCGGGGACGGAGGGCGGCGTGACCGCTCACCTTCCCTCCGGTGAGCAGATGTCGATCTTCGACGCGTCGAACCGCTACCGGGACGAGAACGTGCCGCTGTTGATCCTCGCGGGCAAGGAGTATGGCACCGGCTCGAGCCGCGACTGGGCGGCCAAAGGCACCACCTTGCTCGGCGTCCACGCCGTCATCGCCGAGTCGTACGAGCGGATCCACCGCTCGAACCTCGTGCAGATGGGGGTGCTCCCGCTGGAGTTCCCGAGCGGTCAGGGCGCCGCGTCGCTCGGGCTCGACGGACACGAGGAGTACACGATCCAAGGCATCCCCGGGATCGCGCCCGGCGGCACGGTGTCGGTGACCGCGCGCGCGGACGACGGCCGCGAGACGCGATTCCAGGCGCGTGTGCGGATCGACACGCCGACCGAGCTCCACTACTACCGCGAGGGCGGCATCCTCCCCGCCGTGCTCAGGAAGATGCTCGCCTCGACGTAGAGCCGAAGCGAGCGCATCCCCCGCAGGATCGGCACCCCGCGTCGTCGCGTCCAAGGATGCCCGCTTCGCCCGGGCGCGAGGAGTGCGCTGTCCTGCGGGTTCGCCGCGTGCGGGCTCCCTTCGCTGGTGGGGTGTTCGCACCAGCGGATGGTGAAGCAGATGCCCCTGATACGGGGTGGGACGCGATGCTACTCTCGGCGCGGATTCCCCGCAGGGGGCGGGGACGGGCGGAAGGGTTCGCAGCGTGCTTCGCGTCGTCATGGCCGAAGACAACCTGCTGGTCCGTGAAGGGACCAAGCAGTTGTTGCAGTCCACCGGTGAGATCGAATGCGTGGGCGTGGCCTCGGACGCAGAGGAAGCGGCGCGGCTGGTCCGCGAGCTGCGCCCCGACGCCGTCATCACCGACATCCGGATGCCTCCGAGTTTCCATCTCGAGGGGATCGAGCTGGCGCTCGAGGTGCGCGCCCGCTACCCGGAGACGGGCGTCGTCGTTCTGTCGAGCCACGACGACCCCGAGTACGCGCTCGCTCTGTTCAAGGACGGGTCGGCCGGTCTGGGCTATCTGTTGAAGGAGCGGGTAGCCGACCCCGAGCAGCTCATCCGCGCCGTGCGCGAGGTCGCACGTGGCGGCGCCGTCATGGATCCGAAGATCGCGGACATCCTCGTCTCGCGCGAAGCGTCGTCGTCGGGCATCTCCGGGTCGGATCAGAAGCTGCTCGAGCTGATGGCCGCAGGTCTCTCGTACGACGGCATGGCCGAGAAGATGGGGATCCCGGTTACCGCCGTCGACCTCGAGGTCTCGCAAGTCCTCAAGCGGCTCGCCGAGGCGGCGAGTCAGGGCCTGCAGGTCGCGGTAAACGAGCTGCGCAAACTGCACGCGTCGGTCGTCGAGAAGGAGAAGAACACCGTCGCGTTGTCCAAGTTCCTATCGCCGCAGGTGGCTAAGGGCGTCGTCTCCATCTCCCAAGAGATGCTCGTGCCGGTCGAAGTGGAGCTCACCGTCGTCTTCACCGATGTGCGCGGATATACGCGCCTGAGCGAGAACACCGACCCGCAAGTGATGCGCGAGATACTCAATGAGCACTTGACGGCGATGAGCGACGTCGTCCTCGACAGCGACGGCATGGTCGACAAGTTCCTCGGCGACTCGGTCATGGCCGTCTTCGGCGCGCCGCTGCGCGCGCCTGACCACGCGGCCATCGCGCTCGCTTGCGCCGAGCAGATGCTCCGGAAGCAGGACGTGTTGAACGCGCGCTGGGCATCCGAGGGGAAGCCGCCGTTCGCCGTCGGGATCGGCGTGAACACGGGAACCGCAACCGCCGGATCGGTCGGCGGTGCGAAGCTCGAGTACACCGTCGTCGGGGACGCCGTGAACGTCGCGCAGCGGCTGAACTCGATCGCCGCCGGCGGCGAGATCGTCGCCAGCGAAGCGACCGCCGCGGCCGCGGGACTGGCGGATCTCGAGATCGAGACGGTGAGTGTGAAGGGGCGTGAGCAGCCGGTGCGGGTCGTGCGTCTTCGGCCGGCGCCGAGTGAGGAGAAGGAGGGCTCGAGATGAGCGTCGTTCGAACCAAGGATCTGCGCAAGAACTACGAAGCAGAAGGGGCGCCGGTGCGCGCACTGCGCGGCGTCGACATGGAGATCGGGTCGGGTGAGTTCGTCGCGGTCATGGGACCGTCGGGCTGCGGGAAGTCGACGCTGCTGAACCTGATCGCGGGTCTCGACACGCCCACCGACGGCGAGATCGCCGTCGCCGACGAATCGCTCGTCGGCAAAGACGAGAACGATCTGGCCAGGATGCGCCGCAAACACATCGGCATCGTGTTCCAGTTCTTCAACCTGCTCGAAGGGATGAGCGTGCTGGAAAACGTGACCCTCCCGGCGGTTATCGCGGGGATGCCGCGCAAGCAAGCGGAGACGCGCGCGCGCGACCTGCTCGACCTCCTCGGGCTCGCGGACAAGGCGAAGAACGCGCCCGGCGTCCTGTCCGGTGGCC
>JBASRP010000378.1:0-2928 GCA_049273905.1 Actinomycetota bacterium | reverse complement strand
CTCGTAGGTCTCGGCGACGGTGTCGTACCGGCGCCAGTCGTTCATCGGGCCTCGAGTTCCCTCTTGAAGGCGCGCGTCGTCCCCGCGCGGTACATCGGCGGCATCAACACCCGAGAGACGACGGCGGGACCCAGCCAACGCGGGATGTATGTCTCGAGCTTGTTCTTCTCAACGGCCGCGATCACGTCCTTGGCGACGCGGTCGGCCGACACCGGCTTCGGCGTCTTCCGCGCGTACGGGACGCCGCGCGCCTCGAAGAACTCCGTCTCGACGGGTCCGGGGTTCACGATCGAAATGCCGACGCCGCGCGTGCCGACCTCGATCGCGACGGCCTCGGACAGGCCGGCGACCGCGAACTTGGACGCCGAGTACGCCGCCTCGAACGGCGCGCCGATGCGTCCGGCGATCGATGCCACGTTGACGATGTGCCCCCGGCCGCGCGAGAGCATGCCCGGCAGCACCGCTTTCATCGGATAGATCGTCCCGAGGTAGTTCACGCGCATCAGCTTCTCGAACAGGTCCACGTCGGCGTCCTCGAACGCCCCCCAGGCGCCGATGCCGGCGTTGTTGACGAGGATGTCGACCGGACCGAGCGCTGATTCGATGCTCGCGAGAGCCTTCTCGACCTGCGCGCGGTCGGCCACGTCGGCGGTCGCGACGGCGCCGCGCCCACCCGCCTCGTTGAGGACGGCATCGAGCTCCGCTTGCGACCGGGAGATGAGACCGACCTGAGCGCCCTTGCGTGCGGCGGCGCGCGCAACCGCACGGCCGATCCCCCGGGACGCTCCGGTGATGACGGCAACAGATCCTTGCCAGCGCATGGCGAACTCCTTCCGAGGTTGGTGGTGCGGCGGGAATCTTACGCCGGGCAGGCGATCGGGCCGCCGTCCCCGATGGGGGTCACGACGTCGCCCTTGATCTCGATGTTGCGGTACGTGCAGTTGTCGGCGAACGGGTCGCTGTTGTCGGTCGTGCCCTCGATGATCGAGCGGTTCGGGTTCGCGATCTGCACCAGCTGGTACGTGCCGTCAGCGACGTTCGTGATGTCGATGTACTGGTCGGCGAGGTTCCACCCATACACGTCGGACCAGCCGACGGCGATCCCCTGCTCCACCCACGCTTCGGGCGCGCTCGGGTCGATCTCGTCCGGGAGCACGCACGAGAACGGGAAGGTGTGCGAGCGCGGTCCGTTGCCGGTTGCTCCCCACGCGGCGTTCGTCATCTTGACGTCGATCATGCAGAAACCGACCTTGCGTCCGAGCGCGGCCGGCTCGGCGCCGCGTCCGTTCTCCGCGTCCCACGGGTAGAGGATCGTTCCGCCGAATCCTTGGAAGTGAAGATGTGCGTGCGCCTTGTGGAAGATGTAGTTCTCTGGGACGAGCTCCTCCCGGAATGAACCGTCGCTCGAGACGATGCGCTGGAAGATCCTGTTGTCCTTCACGTCGGGCGTGACGATCCCCGACAGGGCGAAGCGCATGAGCATCGGCCCTGCGCCGACGTTCGCGATCGTTTGGTTGAAGCGCAGGCAACGTGTCGGATGGCCGGGGTTCTCGACCGTCTCCTCGACGTAACACGAGAGGAGCGGGTTCTCCGGGAACGGGATCAGGTTCAGCGCCGACGAGACGTGGAAGCCGTCGGGCGGATCCGGAACGAGGTTGGGGAGCAGTTCGTGACCCAGCCCCGGAGGGTCGGCCGCGAGGATCTCGACCTGCGCGAGCGCTTCGTACGCGATCGGGCCCTCCTCCGTGCGGTCAGGATTGAACGTGTTCTCGGGAATGACCCGCACCGTGTAGTCGCCATCGGCGGCGTTGGGGATGAAAACGTTCTCGGCGTTGGAATCGACCGCGACGGACTGCGCGACGACGTCGCCGCCGGCGTCGAGCACCTGGAGGTCGAGATCCATCACGCCGTCGTAGGCCCACCGGATCGCGACCTCGACCGCTCCGTCCTTCGTCCAGAAGTTGTCGCCGAGCGCAACCGTCAGCGTGAACTCGTCGCACGCGCCGGCCTGGAGGCAGCGGATCTCGGGCGCGGGGCTGACCAATAGCAGAGGGTTGATGAAACCGTCGTCCACTTCGTCGGACCACGTGACCGTCTGGTTCGTGGGAGTGAGCGTCCCGACGGCGGCGCCCGCGGGAACCGTCGCGATAGCGGCGGCCGCGAACGTGAGGGCGGCCAGCACGCTGCGGATCTTCAACCTCATCCCCCTTGTCGACCGTCCATCAGGGATTCGCTGGCTCCCCGCCGCCTTCCTGCCCCTCGCGGAAAGGAAGGAAGTAGTCCAGGAGCCCGTCTACGCCGGCGCCGTGGAGCGTCATCCCTCCGTCGACCACGATGTTCTGGCCGGTCACGAACCGCGCCAGGTCCGAGCACAGGAAGACGACAACGTCCGCGATCTCGAGCGGATCGCCGATCCGGTGGAGCGGCGTGCGCTCGACGAACTCCTTCCACTTGTCGGGGAACATCGACAGCGGCTCGGTGAGCTTCGTTCCGATCATCCCCGGCGACACCGCGTTCACACGGATCTCCGGGGCATACTCGAGAGCCGCGACCGCTGTGAGCGCGGCGATCCCCGCTTTCGCCGCCGAGTAAGGGCCCTCACCTGCGGACGGTCGCGTCCCCGAGATCGACGCGGTGCTGACGATGCTGCCGCCCCCGCTCTGTTTGATCAACGGCGCCGCCGCGCGGATCCCGTTGAAGACGCCGCCGAGGTTGACGCTGATGATCCGGTTCCACAGCTCCGGTCCGTATTCGTGCAGAGGCCCAAGCATCCCGATGCCGGCGTTGTTGAAGATGATCGTGACGCCGTCCATCTTCTCCGCGGCTTGCTCGACCGCCGCGGCCATCGCATCGGCGTCGCTCACATCGACCGCGAACCCGTCGCCGCCCACCTCGTGCGCCGTCGCTTCCGCCGCATCGCCGTCGAGG
>JBASRP010000374.1:0-2061 GCA_049273905.1 Actinomycetota bacterium | reverse complement strand
GGTCTCACCCGAATACGAGACCAACAGAACCAGCGTGTGCGCGCCGACGAACGCCGGAAGCGTGAAGCCCTTCGCGACGGTGACCGGCATCATGCCGTTCGCGACGGCCGCGGCCGCCGCGACGTCGCCGGCGATTCCGCTCCCACCGACGCCGCACACGACGACCCCGTCGATGTGCTCGTGGTCGGGGATGTGCGTGAGGTCGACTTCGCGCGCACGCAAGACGCCGTCGCGCCAGTGATCGGCGGCCGCCTCGACAACGGCCAGCATCCCGGAGGGATCGAGAGAGTCGATACGGGATGCGTCGTCGACGACGGGTCCCGTCAGGACGGTTTCTCCGCTTCGTCGATCAGCATGATCGGGATGTCGTCCCGCACGGGATAGACGTAGTGGCACTTCCCCATGCAGTAGATCTTCTGCTCCGCGTCGCGGTACTCCACCGGACCGCGGCAGTTCGGGCAGATCAAGATCTCGAGCAGTTCTTGGTCGACGGCCATCGCGCTCCCTCAGATCGAGCCGGCGCTCATCCTACCCCGCGGATGATCGCAAGGATCTCGTCGCGGCGGCCCTCTCCCGCGGCTTGGTCGCGCGCCTCGACGTTCAGGCGCAGCAGCGGCTCGGTGTTGGACGGACGGATGTTGAACCACCAATCCTCGAACTCGATGGTGAGCCCATCGGTCCAGTCCTGCTGCTCCTTCGGATACTTTTGGGCGACCGCGTCCATGGCGGCGATCTTGTCGGCGACCTCGGAGTTGATCTCACCGGAGTTCCAGTAGCGGCTGCGCAGCGGCGCGAGCACCTCGGACAACGGACGCCCGGCGACCGACAGAACCTCGAGCACGTTGAGCGCCGCCAGCAGCCCGCAATCCGCGCGGTAGTGGTCGCGGAAGTAGTAGTGACCGGAGTGCTCTCCGCCGAAGATCGCGCCGGTGTCCGCCATCACCGCCTTGATGAACGAGTGACCCACGCGCGAACGGATCGGCTCGCCGTCGTTCTCGCGGATGATCTCTGGGACCAGGCGCGAGCACGTGAGCGAGTAGATCACTTTCTCGCCGGGGTGTTTCTGCAAGATCGTGCGCGCGACGATCGCGGCCGTGAGCGAACCCGAGACCGGCTCGCCCTTCTCGTCGACGAGGAAGACGCGGTCCGCGTCGCCGTCGAACGCGAGCCCGATGTCGGCGCCGGAGTCGACGACCGTCCGGATCAAGTCTTTCAGGTTCTCCGGCTGGATCGGGTCCGCGGGATGGTTCGGGAAGTTTCCGTCGAGCTCGAAGTAGAGCGGGATCAGCTCGACGGGAAGGCGGTCGAACACCATCGGCACCGTCAGGCCGCCCATCCCGTTCGCCGCGTCGACGGCGACGGTCAGTCCCTTGATCGCACTCACGTCGACCAAGCCGATGAGATGGTCGACGTACTCCTGCGTCAGGTCGCCGCGCTCGACCGAGCCGGGTCTCTTGCCGGTCGGGAACGACCCTGCCGCGACCATCCCTTTGATGTCGAGCAGGCCGGTCTCCTCGCCGATCGGGACGGCGCCGGAGCGACAGAGCTTGATGCCGTTGTATCTGGCCGGGTTGTGCGACGCGGTGAAGACGGCGCCCGGCAGGCCGAGCTTGCCCGAAGCGAAGTAGAGCATGTCGGTGGACGCCAGCCCGAGGTCGACGACGTCGGCGCCCTGCGTCATCGCGCCGGAGATGAACGCGGTCGACAGCGGTTCCGACGACGAGCGCATGTCGCGCGCGACGACGACCCGCTTGGCTTTCGTGAGCTCGACGACGGCGCGACCGACCCCGTGCGCGACCTCTTCGTCGAGCTGGTCGGGATAGATGCCGCGGACGTCGTAGGCCTTGAAGATCGCGTCCAGGTCCATGCCGCGCGAGATTCTATCCGCGCTTGACGTGGCCTATTCGAGCAAGGAGATCGCCGGCGACGGCGGCGATCGGCCTGGCACCGGTGCCCTCTGCGAGGGTCTGCGCGCGACGCAACGAGCGCCGAGCTTCGCGGATGAGAGCGTCGTGCCGTGGATCTCTTTCGATCATGCCGAGGAGCGAGGCGCCCAGGAAC
>JBASRP010000359.1:0-2514 GCA_049273905.1 Actinomycetota bacterium | reverse complement strand
CCCTGGAAGAGACCATCGCGCTCGCGCGCGACCCGGCTACCCCGGGACGGTGCCGGCAGCACGCCGCGCGCTGGGATTGGGAGACGCGGATCGGACCCGACCACGAGCGCCTGTATCGAACCGTCTCAAACCGCCGAGCCCTCACCCCAGGCTGAGGGGTCGCCGGTATGCTCTCCGCCGTGCCGCCGACCGCCCGCCGGGGCGCCTGAGCGAGGGCGACAGGATGCGATCCACGGTCCGGCTCTTCGTCGAGGACGCCGCGGAGAACCTTCCCATCGCCGATCCGGTCGTCGAGATCGGCGCGAGACCCGCTGCGGGTCAGGAGTCCGAGGCGAACCTCCGGAGCCTCTTCTCAGGCCACGAGTACATCGGCGTCGACTACCAGGAAGGCCCGAACGTCGACCGCGTCGAGGACATCCACGCGCTGTCGTTCGCTGACGGCAGCGTCGGAACCGTGATCTGCGTCGAGACGCTCGAACACGTCGCCGACCCGCTGCGCGGCGTCCGCGAGATCCACCGTGTGCTGAAGCCCGGCGGGGTCGCGATCATCACCTCGGTGATGTTCATGCCGATCCACGCGCATCCATGGGACTACTGGCGCTTCACACCCGAAGGCTTCGCTCTGCTACTCGAACCGTTCGAGACCTCGCTGGCGTTCGCCTACGGTTTCGACCTCCTTCCGGAGGGCGTCCACGGCGTCGGCGTGAAAGGACCCTTCGACGGACTAACGCGCGAGCGGTTCCCCCGGATCGACGCGGAGTGCAAACGCTGGGGCGAGGGTCACCCCGTCGACCTCGGTCCGATCCGCATGAAGATCCCGCAGCTGTGGCGCTTCACCGTGAAGAACACCCTCGACGCCGCGCGACGCCGGTTCGGAAAGTGATCGAGCCCGACGATCGCCGGCGCGTCCGCTGGCCGGGCACCATCCGCCAGCGAATCGGCGACCGGCTGCGCGCGCGATGGATGACGATGATCCTCCACGCGGCGTTGACGCCGCATCCGCCGGAGGCGTTCGGCGCGTTCGGCCGCGGCTCGGTCATCGTGCCGCCGGCGCGCATCAGCCTTCCGGAGTTCGTGTTCGTCGGGGACGGCGTTGTTATCCACGAAGGCGTGTGGCTCTCGATCGAACGTCGCGAGGACGCGCCGCCGCCGCGCCTCGAGATCGGCGACGGCGTGCGCCTCGGCCGCTTCATGCAGATCTCATGTGTCGGCGAGATCGTGATCGAGGCCGACGTCATCGCGTCCGACCGCGTGCAGATCGGCGACTCGTACCACGACTACCACGACGTCACGGTCCCGGCGACGCGGCAGCCGATGGTGCCATCCCGTCCGGTGCGCATCGGCCGCGGCGCGCTCCTCGGCGCCGGCGTCGTCGTGCTGCCGGGGACGACGATCGGGGCCGGCGCCTACATCGCAGACGGCGCCGTCGCGCGCGGCGTGGTGCCGCCTGGGTCCGTCGTTGCGGGGAATCCCGGGACGGTCGTCGCGGACCTTTTGTCCTCCCGAGAGGGCGCGGGTCCGGCGCTACGATGACCGGCATGCCGGGATTGCGGGACGTCCGCGCGGTCATGAAGTGGCGCGCGGAGAGACGGAACATGCGCCGTTTGTGGGGCGACGCCGGCCGCGGCCTGGTCGCTCCTCCGCCGCGGGCCTTCGCCGCGTTCGGGACCGGCTCGATCCTGATGCCGCCCGTCCGTGTGCAAGGCCCGGAACACATCTCCATCGGCGACGGAGTGACCATCCACGAGCACGCCTGGCTGCTGGTCGTCGCGCTTCCCGACATGCCGCTGCCGCGCCTCGCGATCGGAAGTGGCACGAGCATCAACCGGTTCTTCAAGGTTGTCTGCGCGGGCTCCGTCGAGATCGAGGACGACGTCTTGATCGGCGATCAAGTCGCGATCGCCGACACGCACTACCGCTACGACGCTCCCGACACGCCGATCTTGAAGCAGCCGCTCGCGGCGCCGATGCCGGTGCGCATCGGACGGGGAACGCACATCGGCGTGCGCGTGACGATCATGCCCGGCGTGACGATCGGCGAGAACGCGTACGTGGGCGCCGCCGCCGTCGTTCGCGATGACGTGCCGCCGCGAACGGTCATCGCCGGCGATCCCGCGCGCCCGATCCGCCGGTACGACGAGGCGACGGGAACGTGGGTGGACGTCCGGTCGATGCCCGGAGCCGCGGGCGCGGTGTGACGCGATGCGCAATCTGGTCCTGATCGTCTTCGACACCGCGCGCGCCGACGGGTTCACACCGTACGGCGCCTCGGCAGAAGCGACGCCGGCGATCGCCGACCTGGCGCGCCGCGGAACGAGCGCGCCCGTCGTCGTCGCCCCCTCGAACTGGACGCTGCCCTCGCACGCGTCGATGTTCACCGGACTGCTGCCGGGCCGGCTCGGACTCACCGGCGGCGCGAAGATCGGTTCGCGCATGGGCTTGAACTCGCGCCCGATCCTCGAAGCGAACAGCGACCGTGTCCTTGCGTCCGTACTTCGCGGGCGTGGATACGAC